>NZ_CP083812.1 GCF_020149765.1 Pantoea agglomerans | reverse complement strand
TACACCTCCGGTGTGCTGTCGTTTGCCGAACAGGATTTACCGCCCGGTCAGCGTGAAAAGCTGATAGCGAGCTTCGAGCGGGTTCTGATGCCCGGACTCGATAAAGACCAGTACAGCGTGCTGTGGGTTGAGCACCAGGATAAGGGACGGCTGGAGCTGAATTTCCTCATCCCGAACACGGAGCTGCTGACCGGCAGACGGCTCCAGCCGTATTACGACCGCGCCGACCGTCCGCGCATCGATGCCTGGCAGACCATCGTGAACGGCACGCTGGGGCTGCACGACCCGAACGCGCCGGAGAACCGGCGGGCGCTGGTCACGCCGTCCGCGCTGCCGGAAACGAAGCAGGAAGCCGCCCAGACGATTACGCGCGGTCTGCTTGCCCTTGCCTCATCCGGGGAGCTGAAAACCCGTCAGGACGTCACTGAGGCGCTGGAAAGCGCAGGTTTTGAGGTGGTGCGGACCACAAAAAGCAGCATCAGCATTGCCGACCCGGACGGGGGGCGAAACATCCGACTGAAGGGAGCCATCTATGAACAGTCTTTTAACGCTGGCGAAGGACTTAGAGCAGAAATCGAAAGCGCAGCAGCAGAGTACCGGCGAGATGCTGAAAGCCGCATTCAGCGAGCACGAGAAGTCTGTCAGAGCGGAACTGAGCGAAAGCGAGAAGAGAATCAGCGCCGCCATCCTCGACCACGACCAGAAGCTGTCCTCAGCCATGCGCCAGCGCACGAAAGGGATGCTGCGGATGGTCAGCCAGACATGGCTGACCATCGTCCTGGTCTCCGCGCTGCTGATAGCCTCGGGCGCGGCCATTCTGTGGTGGCAGAGTCAGCAGATACTCGACAATTACACGACCATCCGGGAGCAGAAGAGCACGCAGGCTATGCTGTCCGAGCGGAACAGCGGCGTGCAGCTCTCGACCTGCGGCGAGCAGAGACGCCGCTGCGTGAGGGTGAACCCGGAAGCGGGACGGTTCGGAGAGGATTCGAGCTGGATGATACTGGAGGGGAAATAGCACATGACGGAGCTGGAAAAACAGTTGCTGAGCGCATTAGAGCAGCTACAGCAGGACTACTCGAAAAGGCTGGACGAGTGGGAGAACGCCTTCGCGGAATGGCGGACGATGTCTGGGCTTATGCAACGGGAGAACGCGGCGCTGAGCGAGCGCGTCACGGGCTTGAGCAGGCAGGTGCAGAGTTTGAGCGATCAGCTGCGCCGGTTGTCGCAAGGATGAACGGAATCGAGGCGCACCGGGAGCAGCAGCGGGCGGCGCAGCACCAGAAAGCGCTGGAACTGGAACGATCGCAGCGCCAGCGGACGTATGACGGTCCGTCGCTGTGACAAACCCGATAAAACGGGGATTTCGGCGCAGATCCCCGCCGAAAGCCGGAGCCATTCACCCGGCTGCATGGCTATGCATTTGGGTTAAATTTATCTGGTGCAGGCGGCGCGGTTTACCGGGGAGTTTACTGCCGGTTTTACCGGGCTGACGCCGCTTTCGCGCCGAACCCGTCCGGGGCGGTGCCGCTAAGAACTCTTATGTTAAATCCGGGTGCCTGGCCTGTTCACCCGGAGTTGCCGCGCTCAGTGCAGAGATGACGCCTTGCTGCCAACATCCAGAATTGCCGACTGGACGTCTCTGATAGCGCTGCGTATCGCTGCCTCCCGCCACGGTTCCTCTGTTGCGAGCAGGAAGGTCTGGAGCTTCTGGAGCAGTGTGGCATTGGTTATGCGCGCCCTCTCATCGAGCAGATCAATGACGGCCTCGCCCATTACTGTGTCAGACAGCCTTTCTTCTTCGTTTCTGTACATGCGTGACCTGCTTGCTGTGAAAGCTCTGCCTAAACGGCAGGCGAAGCCTACAGAATACGTGAAAACAACCGCCCTGGCAGGGAAGGAACTTAAATAGTTTTACGTTGCCCTATTAGAGACAGAGATATTCCTCTGTAACGAATTTTCCCCGCCCTGAGCGGGTTTTTTTTTGCCTTAAAAACGTCAAAAAACGATCGGTGAGGCAGTCTGAACGCTGCGCACGCCTGATCAGGCGCAGAGAGAAAAGGTTAAGGCTATGCTTTATCTGTCTTTACTTAACTCAAACCGGAGGCGTTATGGCGGGACGTAGAGGCGGTGCAGGCAATTTTGCGGAAAATCCAGAACGGGCTGCAGAAGCCGGCCAAAAAGGTGGCCGCATAAGCGGAGGGAACTTCAAGAACAACCCAGAGCGAGCCCGTGAAGCAGGCAGAAAGGGAGGCCAGATCAGTCGAAGAGGTGCTCCTGAGCGCAAGGTTTCCTGAGATGAGCTGCCCAAAACCCGCCCAGGCGGGTTTTTTCATGCCCTGCGCAAAAGGGATGTTATGGTAAAAGCAACAGCGTTTGAGGAGTTAAATTAGAGTTGCGAAAAGGCCGCTAGGTATCCCCAGCGGCCAGTTCGGGCGCAACGTGTTACCGCTGCAAAGCGGAGAACTATGACATCCGCTCGTGCCCTTTACGCAAGATGGAAATGGGCAAGAATCACACTTGCCAAAACGCTACCGGCTACGCCAATTGCGATTTGGAGGATGATATTGCCAATCCACTTGCAAGCATTTACGAACATCATAGAAAAGCCCTCGCGCTTGCAACGGCAACCGCTTGCGGCTATTCTTAGATCGCCAAATCACGAATGAGCCCTCGCTAGTTGCCAATAAGTAATGCAACGTCCTGCGAGGGTTTTTTCTATCTATCCGGTGGCTTTTCGCTTCCAGGAGTTTTCGAAACCCCCGCATAACGTTGCGCCCAGTCTAGCCCTAGGTGTCCCCAAGGTTAACCAAATCCGATATTAGCCATTAAAATCAAAAAGGCAACGGATACGCTATGCGTCAGAAGCATTAAACAGCATCACGAAAAAACACGCAACAAAAAATCGCCCATAATACGAAAATAATACAACAGTATTCAAATGAGCCTTAAGCTTTTAGTGCTATTTTAAACACCAACAGTGATTTTCTTAACCACGTGTGATGATTTATTGGATGATTGATGTTGAAGCGGATTGACGAGAGAAAGGCTTGGCGAGTATCTTGCTGACTAAACGAAAAAACCACCTGGGGAGGTGGTTTTTCGAAGGTTCAGTAAGTTGGGGAACTTCTGAACCGTGGTAACAGGGTGTACAAGACCGCTGCCACCAAATTCGTCCTTTCAGTTTAGCCGTAGTTTGGCTCTAACTTCAAGAACTCTGCATCAGTAATCACTTGTACGCCCTCTACCAATGGCTGTTGCCAGTGGCGATAAGTCGTGTCTTTCCGGATTGGACTCAAGATGATAGTTACCGGGCAAGGCGCAACAGTCGGACTGAACGGGGGGTTCGTGCATACAGTCCAGCTTGGAGCGAACTGCCTACCCGGAACTGAGTGTCAGGCGTGGAATGCGAAACCGCGGCCATAACAGCGGAATGACACCGGTAAACCGAAAGGCAGGAACAGGAGAGCGCACGAGGGAGCTACCAGGGGGAAACGCCTGGGATCTTTATAGTCCTGTCGGGTTTCGCCGCCACTGATTTGAGCGTCAGATTTAGTGATGCTTGTCAGGGGGGCGGAGCCTATGGAAAAACGGCAACTTCGCATCCTTTTCCTGCCTTCTCTACTTTAACGTCATCTCTCATTCCGCAATTTGTGAGCCGGTAACGCCCGCCACAGTCTCACGGCAGGAGCGTAGCGACCGAGTGAGCGAGGAGGCGTCATTTCACCAATCCTGACATTCTGCACTTACGCACCGCCGCCGCATTTTCCCTTGCCACATGAAGCACTTCCCTGAATTCCCACTTCGATTTACCATATTAAGCCAGTATACACTCCGCTAGCGCTACGTGACTGGTTCAGGGCTGCGCCCCGAAACCCGCTAAAAGACACTGACGCGCCTGCGGCTTGTCCAACACCGCGCCGACCGGGAAAAGATTTCCCGCCCGTCCCGGCGTTATCAGGAGGCCGGATTGGCAGATAAACGCAGCAAAATGCTCACGATGTGGGTAACGGAAGATGAGCACCGCCGTCTGCTGGAACGCTGCGACGGTAAACAGCTCGCGGCCTGGATGCGGCAGACGTGCCTGGACGAGAAGCCTGCCCGCGCCGGCAAACTTCCGTCGATCTCGCCGGCGCTGCTTCGTCAGCTTGCCGGTATGGGGAACAACCTCAATCAGATTGCCCGGCAGGTTAACGGCGCGGGAGGCAGCGGGCACGACCGCGTGCAGGTTGTCGCCGCGCTGATGGCCATCGATGCCGGACTCGAGCGGCTGCGGCATGCCGTGCTGGAAAAAGGGGCAGACGATGATCGTTAAGTTTCACCCGCGAGGGCGCGGCGGTGGCGCCGGTCCGGTGGATTATCTGCTGGGCAAAGACCGGCACCGCGACGGTGCCAGCGTTCTGCAGGGGAAGCCGGAGGAAGTCCGGGAGCTTATCGACGCCTCGCCCTATGCCAAAAAG
>NZ_CP083811.1 GCF_020149765.1 Pantoea agglomerans | reverse complement strand
AAGCTCGGCAGCTACCCACGCCAGAACGGCCTGGCCGTGGCGCTCCGCGAGCTGGGCCGCATCGAGCGCACGCTGTTCATCCTGGACTGGCTGCAAAGCGTGGAACTGCGCCGCCGCGGTAAGCGTCGTCTGAGTACCGTCTGGTCCCGAATCCAGGATCCTGTAACTTAAGCACCCACTTATTTTGCAGGTGGACACCTCATGCGCGCTAAAGAAAGACTTCCCCGGAAACACTATTCCCCTGAATTCAAAATGGAACTGGTCAGGCTGGCTCTTGAAGAAGAAGGCAGTATGGGGTCAGTTTGGAGATCGGAAATTTTTGTACGTTAAGCACATTATTTAACCAATTCGGATACGTAAGTGATTGATTTATCGTCAGTGGCTATCGCTTTTAGGTTGTCGCTCTTGCTGTATCGCATTTAGGTTATCCGATTAAGACAAAATCCCCTGAAAACGCTGTATAGCGCGGGAGTACACCCTATTGCTATAGGTAAGTCTGTTCAAAAAACAGGCTTACCGTACAATAATTCTCTATATCCAAACTGACCCCCTAATTCACGACAACAATAACGGCGCAATGTGCGCCGTTATGTTATTTTTTGATAATCATCCAGGTATTCTCTTTATCACCATACGTAGCTCGGGTGTCCACCTTAACGCAGGGCTTTCCGTCACAACGCGATATATCAGCCAGCGGGGCTTTCTTCTGCCAGACCGCTTCCATCCGTTGCATTTCAGCAATCTGGCTGTACCCGTCATTCATAAACCACGTAAATGCCGTCACGCAGGCAGCCATGACGAAAAATATCGTCAGCACGAGATAAATCGCGGATTTCCACGTATAGCGCGACATCTCGCGTCGCATTTCATGGATCATCGCCTTCGCCGTATCGGTAGCCTGATTAAGCGCTTCTGTCGCCGGTTTCTGCTGTGCTAATCCGGCTTGTTTCAGCTCTTTCTCAACCTGAATGAGCGCGGCATGAACAGATTGCCTGACGGTTTCAGTCATATTACCGGACGCGCTGTCCAGCTCACGAATGAGCCTGCTCAGCGTGTCACTCTGCTGCTGTAATTGTGCTGAGGCGTCCTGAAACTGCTCAGTCAGAGAGGTAACACGCTTTTCCAGCGCCTGATGATGCCCGATGAGGGCAGCGATTTGTTTAATTTCGTCGCTCATGAAAAATCCTGTCTATCGTGAAAATGACCAGCCTTTATCCGGCTTCTGTCGTGTCTGTTCGGCGAGTCTCTGCTGTTCTTTCTCCTGCTGACGCTGTTTTTCTGCCAGTCGCTCCATTTCCTGATGTATCCCCTGAAACTCCGCCATTGTCTCGTTCACAAGGGACTGAAGGTCGATTTCGTCCTGTACGTCCTTCAGCGCATCACTGACCAGTGCGTTCAGCTTCTCCGGCTCTTTCTCAAAATCGAAAACCCTGCCGGAAGTGTCTTCCTGCGCAGGTTCAGGCTTCTGCTCTTGTTTTATCGTCAGGTTATCCCGCTCGCTGATGGCTTCCCGTAGCGAGGTGGTCACGTCAATCACACTGTCACGTTCATCACGAGACTGCTCCGCCTGCCTTTCAGCGTCCCTGCGCTCAAGGATGGCCTGTAACTGCGCAGTATCGAACCGCTGAACCTGTCCCGCGCCAAGATGCCGCTCAGGCTCACGCTCAATGCCCTGAGCTTTGAGTGAGCGTGCATCAACGCGGTCGGTATGCTGATACCGTTCAAGGTGCTTATTCTGTAGGTCAGCCCAGCGTTCCCGCTGGGCGACGAGGTGCTCTTTGCGTTCTGTCGGCGTTTCCCCGAAACGTGCCTTTTTCGCACCGCCGCGCTCAGGGGCTTTGCTGTTAGCTCGCTTAAAATACTGCTGCGGGTCACGGTCGATACCGTCATTCATCCGCTCAGAGAACATGATATGCGCGTGCGGCTGCTCGCCGCCGGCTATCGCCGCTTTCGGATTATGAATGGCGAACTGATACGCATGACGGTCGCCGATTTCCTGCCGGACAAAATCGCGGACCAGTTCAAGGCGTTGTTCGGGTTTCAGCTCACGCGGCAGGGCAATCTCGATTTCACGGTAGGTACAGCCGTTGGCACGTTCAAACGTGTCAGCGGCTTTCCAGAACTCCGTCGGTTTATGCGCTGCCCAGGCAGGCATATTGCCGGACTCCTTGTGCTCAAGGTCGGAGTCTTTTTCACGGGCATACTTTCCCTCACGCGAAATATAATCGGCATGGGGAGAGGCACTGCCTTTCCCGCCGGTTTTTACGCTGAGGTGATAGGAGGCCATCGTGTTTTTATCCCGCTGAAGGCGCGCACCGTTTCTGAACGAAGTGAAGAAACGTCTAAGTGCGCCCTGATAAATAAAAGAGTTATCAGGGATTGTAGTTGAATTTGACCTCCACTGCCATCAATGAGCATAATTCCCCCGTTAAAACTCAGAGGGTAAACGGGCATGAGTAAAAGCGAAAAACAGGAACAATGGGCAGCAGAAAGAGTGCAGTATATTCGCGGCTTAAAGTCGCCGAATGAGCAACAGAAACTTATGCTGATACTGACGGATAAAGCAGATAAAACAGCACAGGATATCAAAACGCTGTCCCTGCTGATGAAGGCTGAACAGGCAGCAGAGAAAGCGCAGGAAGCCAGAGCGAAAGTCATGAACCTGATACAGGCAGAAAAGCGAGCCGAAGCCAGAGCCGCCCGTAAAGCCCGTGACCATGCTCTGTACCAGTCTGCCGGATTGCTTATCCTGGCGGGTCTGGTTGACAGTAAGACGGGTAAGCCTGTTGATGATACCGCTGCCTTACTGGGTGCATTAGCCAGTCTGAATGACCTGTCACGGGATAATCCGAAGTGGTCAGACTGGAAAATCAGAGGGCAGGAACTGCTGAACAGCAAAAAGTCAGATAGCACCACATAGCAGACCCGCCATAAAACGCCCTGAGAAGCCCGTGACGGGCTTTTCTTGTATTATGGGTAGTTTCCTTGCATGAATCCATAAAAGGCGCCTGTAGTGCCATTTACCCCCATTCACTGCCAGAGCCGTGAGCGCAGCGAACTGAATGTCACGAAAAAGACAGCGACTCAGGTGCCTGATGGTCGGAGACAAAAGGAATATTCAGCGATTTGCCCGAGCTTGCGAGGGTGCTACTTAAGCCTTTAGGGTTTTAAGGTCTGTTTTGTAGAGGAGCAAACAGCGTTTGCGACATCCTTTTTAATACTGCGGAACTGACTAAAGTAGTGAGTTATACACAGGGCTGGGATCTATTCTTTTTATCTTTTTTTATTCTTTCTTTATTCTATAAATTATAACCACTTGAATATAAACAAAAAAAACACACAAAGGTCTAGCGGAATTTACAGAGGGTCTAGCAGAATTTACAAGTTTTCCAGCAAAGGTCTAGCAGAATTTACAGATACCCACAACTCAAAGGAAAAGGACTAGTAATTATCATTGACTAGCCCATCTCAATTGGTATAGTGATTAAAATCACCTAGACCAATTGAGATGTATGTCTGAATTAGTTGTTTTCAAAGCAAATGAACTAGCGATTAGTCGCTATGACTTAACGGAGCATGAAACCAAGCTAATTTTATGCTGTGTGGCACTACTCAACCCCACGATTGAAAACCCTACAAGGAAAGAACGGACGGTATCGTTCACTTATAACCAATACGCTCAGATGATGAACATCAGTAGGGAAAATGCTTATGGTGTATTAGCTAAAGCAACCAGAGAGCTGATGACGAGAACTGTGGAAATCAGGAATCCTTTGGTTAAAGGCTTTGAGATTTTCCAGTGGACAAACTATGCCAAGTTCTCAAGCGAAAAATTAGAATTAGTTTTTAGTGAAGAGATATTGCCTTATCTTTTCCAGTTAAAAAAATTCATAAAATATAATCTGGAACATGTTAAGTCTTTTGAAAACAAATACTCTATGAGGATTTATGAGTGGTTATTAAAAGAACTAACACAAAAGAAAACTCACAAGGCAAATATAGAGATTAGCCTTGATGAATTTAAGTTCATGTTAATGCTTGAAAATAACTACCATGAGTTTAAAAGGCTTAACCAATGGGTTTTGAAACCAATAAGTAAAGATTTAAACACTTACAGCAATATGAAATTGGTGGTTGATAAGCGAGGCCGCCCGACTGATACGTTGATTTTCCAAGTTGAACTAGATAGACAAATGGATCTCGTAACCGAACTTGAGAACAACCAGATAAAAATGAATGGTGACAAAATACCAACAACCATTACATCAGATTCCCACCTACATAACGGACTAAGAAAAACACTACACGATGCTTTAACTGCAAAAATTCAGCTCACCAGTTTTGAGGCAAAATTTTTGAGTGACATGCAAAGTAAGTATGATCTCAATGGTTCGTTCTCATGGCTCACGCAAAAACAACGAACCACACTAGAGAACATACTGGCTAAATACGGAAGGATCTGAGGTTCTTATGGCTCTTGTATCTATCAGTGAAGCATCAAGACTAACAAACAAAAGTAGAACAACTGTTCACCGTTACATATCAAAGGGAAAACTGTCCATATGCACAGATGAAAACGGTGTAAAAAAGATAGATACATCAGAGCTTTTACGAGTTTTTGGTGCATTCAAAGCTGTTCACCATGAACAGATCGACAATGTAACAGATGAACAGCATGTAACACCTAATAGAACAGGTGAAACCAGTAAAACAAAGCAACTAGAACATGAAATTGAACACCTGAGACAACTTGTTACAGCTCAACAGTCACACATAGACAGCCTGAAACAGGCGATGCTGCTTATCGAATCAAAGCTGCCGACAACACGGGAGCCAGTGACGCCTCCCGTGGGGAAAAAATCATGGCAATTCTGGAAGAAATAGCGCTTTCAGCCGGCAAACCGGCTGAAGCCGGATCTGCGATTCTGATAACAAACTAGCAACACCAGAACAGCCCGTTTGCGGGCAGCAAAACCCGTACTTTTGGACGTTCCGGCGGGTTTTTGTGGCGAGTGGTGTTCGGGCGGTGCGCGCAAGATCGCTTATGTTAAATACAGCAGAAAAACCATAAAATTACCCTATAACGCAAATTGCTTTTTATGCTAATATTTCGCAATGGAGGGCGAACCAGTGTTTAACGTCATATTGCACGATGATGTACCAAATGAGCTGGCTGGCTTACCGCCAGTAGTCAGAGCGAAGATGATTCGCCTGATTGATAAACTTAAAACCAACGCTACTGCATTACGAGAGCCAGATAGCAAACCACTCCGGGATGGATTATTTGAGTTAAGGACGATGGGGACGGATATTGCCAGAGGTCTTTATGTTTATCAGAAAGGCAGGAATATCTATCTACTTAGAGTCTTTATTAAAAAGACTCAGAAAACCCCATCGGGTGAAATATCTATGGCCTTTGAACGTCTTAAGGAGATGCTAAATGAGTAAAGTTAAAGGTATCGCTTGGGAGCATGTTAGGAATGAATTGATGTCTAATCCTGAGGTTCAAGCAGCCTATGAAGCAGAGGAGCGCAAGGAAAGACTTCAAGCTATGCTCGCTGAATGGCGTCATCACGCAGGATTAACAAGAGCCCAGGTGGCAGAACGCATGGGTGTTACTCCACCTACCGTTTCTCGCATGGAATCTAATGTGATTAAGGCTAGCATTGAAACACTGGCTCGATACGCAAGAGCATGCGGTGTTAAGCACCCTCAGATCACGTTGTAATTTTCAAGGCCGCTTTAAGCAGCCTTTTGATGCGTGCAAGATCGCTTATGTTGAACAAGGAGTTTTTTTGCAAAAAACCATCATTTCACACATATGAGATAATCCTAAGGGATATAAATACGGCACTGTTGCAAATAGTCGGTGGTGATAAACTTATCATCCCCTTTTGCTGATGGAGCTGCACATGAACCCATTCAAAGGCCGGCATTTTCAGCGTGACATCATTCTGTGGGCCGTACGCTGGTACTGCAAATACGGCATCAGTTACCGTGAGCTGCAGGAGATGCTGGCTGAACGCGGAGTGAATGTCGATCACTCCACGATTTACCGCTGGGTTCAGCGTTATGCGCCTGAAATGGAAAAACGGCTGCGCTGGTACTGGCGTAACCCTTCCGATCTTTGCCCGTGGCACATGGATGAAACCTACGTGAAGGTCAATGGCCGCTGGGCGTATCTGTACCGGGCCGTCGACAGCCGGGGCCGCACTGTCGATTTTTATCTCTCCTCCCGTCGTAACAGCAAAGCTGCATACCGGTTTCTGGGTAAAATCCTCAACAACGTGAAGAAGTGGCAGATCCCGCGATTCATCAACACGGATAAAGCGCCCGCCTATGGTCGCGCGCTTGCTCTGCTCAAACGCGAAGGCCGGTGCCCGTCTGACGTTGAACACCGACAGATTAAGTACCGGAACAACGTGATTGAATGCGATCATGGCAAACTGAAACGGATAATCGGCGCCACGCTGGGATTTAAATCCATGAAGACGGCTTACGCCACCATCAAAGGTATTGAGGTGATGCGTGCACTACGCAAAGGCCAGGCCTCAGCATTTTATTATGGTGATCCCCTGGGCGAAATGCGCCTGGTAAGCAGAGTTTTTGAAATGTAAGGCCTTTGAATAAGACAAAAGGCTGCCTCATCGCTAACTTTGCAACAGTGCCCATGTGCCTCAGTCGAGCACTCACTTGCTCGATGGACACCAGCTCTGCCATCCCCCTTGAGTAGTAGCGTGCGGAAAACGGCCTGCTATCGATGTACCAAAAATTGGCATTCGCGCCGGACGCATCCTGCACGTATCGCACTAATTCTCTTTCGGTATTGATCAGATTCGGCTGCAGCACGGCTGTCAGCGACGCAACCAGCGTCACGGTTGGCACCAGCGAAGCGAGTGTTGCAGTCACATATCGAGGAGGCCCTGAATCCGGCTTACGGGGGGCTGCTTGCCAGGCAGACAATGCCCTCCCCATCAGGATCGAAAATGCAGGGATGGCGGGCAGCGCATAGGTCCAAAGCAGATTGCGGGCAAACGTAAAAAGTAATAACGAGAAAACCGACCATCCCAGCAGGTACGCCGTTACAGGCTCAGACAGGACTCTTCTCAGTGACTGGCGAGCGCCACTGTGGCCTGCTGCATATAACAGCGCTGCGAGGGCCAGGATTCCCCATGGAAAGGTTGCCATGAGCCAGAATCCCCAGATGCTGCCATAGGGCTCGACGTGGGCCGTACCGTAGAGATCCCCCTGCCAGCCTGGATCGAGGTAACGCAGGACATGCTCGCCGAGCAGGAAATAGTTCAGGAAGCCTGGCGTTTTCTGCTCAGCCAAGACGTACCAAGGGAGGACCAGCGCTATAACAACGGCTACCCCCCAGATCCAGACACGCCCGGACATGCGAGGCCACTGGGTTTGCCGGCAAATAAGCCAGCCTGTAGCGACTGATCCCGCCACAAGCACGCCGGCCAATGGCCCCTTGGAGAGAAGGCCGATTGCCAAGCCTGCAAATCCCAAGGCTCGCCAATACCACTGTCCCAGCACGAGACCGGCCATGCACAGTGTGGTGCCCAAGGTCAGAAAGGGATCTGTCAGAACAGCAACACCGGCGATGTACGGCAAAGCGCAGGACGCATAGACAACCACCGCCCAGCGCGCCGTTCGCAGCCCGGAATACTGACGAGCCAGTGCATGGATGGCAGCCAGAATGGCGAGAAAGCCCAACCAGGAAGGGAGGCGCACAGCCCACTCATTCAGACCAAAGAGACGAATTGAAAGAGCTTGCACCCAGAAGGAGAATGGTGGCTTTCCCCAGAAAGGCACACCAGGTTCGAACCAGGGCGTTATCCAATCACCACCTTCTGCCATTAGGCGAGCAATTTCAGCATAGCGCGGCTCAGACGTTCCGGAGAACGGAATCAAAATCATGCCGAAAATTTGCGGCAACAGCAGGAGGAACAGCCATATATAAGGGCGGGCGCACCATGAACGGATCATCGTTCCTCGCTCCTCGCCAGCCTGACTTCTTCCCGTGGTAACTCACAGACCTCCTCGACCAAATAAATGGGACGCTGTTTAGATTCCAGATAGATGCGCCCTACGTACTCGCCAACCAAGCCGATCGAAAGCAGCTGGATGCCACCGATAAACGTCATCACCACCATGAGCGAGGGATACCCGGACACGTCCGACCCGAGAACCAACGTTTTGGCTACGATCAGAGCACCGTACATGGCGCTACCCAAAGCGGTCAGCAGGCCCAGAAAGGTCACGCAGCGAAGTGGAGACACTGAAAAAGACGTCAGCCCCTCCATTGCCAGACGCATGAGTCCAATGAAGTTCCATTTGCTATCGCCGGCGGCGCGGGGTTCTCGGTCGAACGATATGACCTTCGTCGGCAAGCCAATCCAGGCGAATAGTCCTTTCATGTAGCGATTTCTTTCGCGCAGGCGCCCCAGGGCATCAATGGCGCGACGACTCATCAGCCTGAAATCGCCAACATCCTTGGGAATGGTCACGTCGCTCAATCGACATAGCAGTCGATAGAACATGTAGGCACAGAAGCGTTTCAGGGCACCTTCCCCATTCCTGGAACGACGCCGCATCAGGACGATATCCATCCCGCTGCGCCAAGCCTCAACCATGAGCGGAATGAGTTCAGGTGGATCCTGAAGGTCGGCGTCCATGATGATCACGGCGCGCCCTAGCGCATGGTCCAGGCCGGCTGTTGTCGCGGCCTCCTTGCCAAAATTCCGACTGAGCTTTACCAAACGAACCCACGGATAGGTGTAGGCCAACCCGGCAAGGTACCTATGGCTGTCGTCAGTACTGCCTTCATCGACAAAGACGATCTCGTACTGGAAATCCAGTGAGTCGAGGGCCTTATGCAGTCGCTCGTACAAGCGGGGAAGAACGGGCTTCTCATTGAAGACCGGAATGACAACGGATAGGACGGGGCCGTTCGATGGAAGACGAGAAAGGTTCACGAGAAAACCCTCCTCTGAACCTGAAAGTTCATCAGGCAAACCAGCGAGGTCGTCATCAGCTGAGCGTAGGCGATGTTTACTCCGGCCCATTGATACAAAATCCCGAGCAGTATCAGGTTAGTGACCCAAGAACCGACCACGGATGCCAAATAGAGGAGCACGACACGTTCATGCGACTTGACGCAACGAAACACATAGCCTTTCTGCAGCCAGTAGTTCGTTAACGCTCCGGCCGCAGCGCCCACGGAACTTGCCCATAAGGCGGGGATATCCCAGGCCATCAGGCCCGACATCGCGCTCCAATGCACGGCTGTGGAAATTCCGCCCGCCACCAGAAAATGAGGAAATCTGGACCAGAGTCGTTGCCAGCCTTCTCGACATCTTGATGTTTGAGCGGGATAAGAAACCGGATGTAGTTTGCTCGTCATGCTCTGCCGCTCCCCGTTTCTTCCGGCTTCACCGCACGAGCAGCGAAGGTGGGCAGCACCATCAAGGTCAACACGGTGGCGGTGATCAATCCCCCGATAACGACGGTGGCGAGCGGCTTCTGTACTTCGGCCCCGGACCCTGTCGCTATCGCCATGGGGATGAAGCCGACGATGGCCACCAGTGCCGTCGTCAGCACGGCGCGAAGGCGGCTCGACGCGCCAGCGGCAGCGGCCTCCAGAGGCAGGTCACCAGCCGTCAGACGCTCACGAATCGCCTGCATCAGCACCAAGCCATTGAGCGTGGCCACACCCGAAACCGCGATGAAGCCCACGGCTGCCGATACGGAGAACGGCATACCACGCAGCAGCAGTGCCAATGCGCCACCCACCAAAGCCAAGGGCACGCAGACAAAGACAAGCGCGGCTTCACGGATGGTGCCCAACGCCATGTACAGCAGACTTCCGATCAGCAGAAACACGACCGGAACCACCATCATCAAGCGCGCCTCGGCACGCTGCAGATTCTCGAACTGGCCGCCCCAGGTCAGATAGACACCTGCGGGAAGCGGCACATCTGCCACGGCGGTCTGAGCCTCCTGCACGAACCCACCCAGATCCCGACCGCGTACATTGGACTGCACCACGATGCGGCGACTGCCATTGTTGCGACTGATCTGGTTGGGCCCTTCGCGTACGTCGATACGCGCCACCGACGACAAAGGCACCACGGTGCCATCAGCTGCAACGATGGGCAGGGCCGCCAGTTGCGCAGGATCATTTCGGGCGACTTCTTCCAGCCGAATCACGACGTCGAAGCGGCGGTCGCCCTCGAAGATCTTGCCAGCGGATGTTCCACCGATACCGGTGGCCACGGCCTCACTGACATCGGCGGCGCTCAATCCATACTGGGCTGCGGCCGCGTGATCGATCTGGACCGTGAGCGTAGGCAGTCCAGAGACCTGCTCCACACGCACGTCCGCAGCCCCCGGGATGCCGCGTAGCTTGAGCGCGATCTGATCCGCCGTTCTCTGCAGGATGTCGAAGTCGTCACCAAAAACCATGACAGCCAGGTCGGTCCTCACGCCTGAAATCAGTTCGTTGAAACGCAGTTCGATGGGTTGACTGAATTCGAATGCGTTACCGATCTGATCACTCACCAGCGATTCGAAGCGCTGGATCAGTGCTTCCTTGTCCAGTGATCCATCCGGCCACTCGGCGCGGGGATGGAGCACGATGACACTGTCCGAAATGTTGGTGGGCATCGGGTCGATGGCCGCTTCGGCGGTGCCCGTGCGCGAGAAGATGGTTTTGACTTCCGGCTCATTCGCCAAAGCCCTCTCCAAGGCAAGCTGCATCGACAGCGATTGCTCCAGGGAAGTCGAAGGCACCCGCAGCGCCTGCATGGCCAGGTTGCCTTCATCGAGCGTCGGCATGAACTCTCGTCCCAATGAAACGAAAGCCGTCAATCCGATCGCCAGCATGAGAACAGCACCGGCGAATACCGCTCGCGGCCGCATCACCACTCGGCGAATGACCGGTTCAACCTTGGCACGCACGAAGCGGATAAGACGGGTTTCGTGCTCGCCATCATCCGAACGGCCATGCTCGTCACCCTGCATTTTGGGCTCACGCACGAACAGGGCGGCCATTGCCGGTACGAAGGTGAACGAAAAAATGAATGCGCCGACCAGCGCCAGCATGAGCGTTGCCGCCATGGGCTGGAAGGTCTTACCTTCCACGCCCTCCAGGGTGAGGATGGGGGCAAATACCAGCAGGATGATGACCTGACCGAATGCGGCTGGGCGAACCATCTTGCGCGCAGCCTGAGCGGCCACGTTCAACCGCTCGACCGGCGACAGGACGCGACCCAGTTCGGCACGTCTCTGACCGAGCATGAGCAAGGTTGCTTCGATCACGATCACGGCACCATCGACAAGAATGCCGAAATCGAGTGCGCCAAGACTCATCAGGTTGCCGCTGATCCCGAAGCGGTTCATGCCGATGACCGCGAACAGAAAGGACAATGGGATGATCAGTGCGGTGATGGCGGCCGCACGTAGATTGCCCAGCAGCAAGAACAGCACGGCGATGACCAGCAATGCGCCTTCGGTCAGATTCTTCGCCACCGTCTTGATCGTTGCATTGACCAGTTCGCTGCGGTTCAGTACAGGCTCGGCGACAATGTCTGGCGGCAGCGAGCGGTTGACTTCGACAAGGCGCTCCGCTGCTGCCTGTGCGACCGTGCGGCTGTTGCCGCCGGCGATCATCAAGGCTGTGCCGAGTACCGCTTCGTGACCATTGCGCGTCGCCGCGCCCAGGCGCGGTGCGCGGCCCAAACCTACGCTCGCCACATCGGCGACGCGGATGACGAGGCCGTCGCGCCGGGTGATCGGCGCCTGCGCCAGATCGTCAACGGTTAGCGCGAGCGCATCGGCACGGACGATCAAACCTTCACCCGCACGCTGAATGAAACCTGCGCCTGCCTGAATGTTGGAGCGTTCAAGTGCTAGCACGAGATCGCCAAGCCCAAGCCCATAGGCCGCCAGTTGCTCGGCGTTGGGCCTGACCGCGTACTCCTTGACGTAACCTCCGATCGTATCGACGCCGGCAAGCCCTGGTGCTGAGCGCATCAGCGGCGCGATGATCCAGTCCTGGACCGTTCTGAGGTAGGTGGCGCGCTCTTCGGCCGTCGTGAGCCGCTCGCCTTCCGGCGTCAGATAGATTTCGTTCGCCTGCCAGCCTGGCTCACCGGGAGAGACCGTTTTGTCCGGATCGAATGGTGTGAAATCCACCGTCCACATCAGGACTTCGCCCAGTCCCGTCGTGACGGGTGACATCATCGGTGTCACCCCTTCCGGCAGATCTTCCTCCACCTCACGCATGCGCTCGCCGACTTGCTGACGTGCGAAGTAAATGTCGGTCTGGTCGGTGAAGATGGCGGTAACCTGTGAGAACCCGTTGCGCGATATGGAGCGCGTGCGGGTCAGCCCCGGTATTCCGGCGAGTGCGGTTTCGAGCGGATAGGTCACTTGGCGCTCGATTTGCGCGGGCGCTAGCGCAGGTGCGACGGTGTTGATCTGCACCTGACGATTGGTAATGTCCGGAACGGCATCGATGGGAAGCCTGCTGAGCTGAAACAACCCGTAGGCCATGACGAGCGTCGCGGCGAACACCACAGCCCAGCGAAACTGAACTGATTTCTCAATAATCATTTTGAACATGGGCTTCGCCTCAGTGACCGTGCTCGGCCTCGCCCTTGGCGAGTTCGGCTTTCAACAGAAAGGCATTGGTGCCAGCAATGCGTTCATTACCGGACAGGCCATTGAGGATTTCAATGAACCCACCCGCACGCCGACCGACAAGCACCGGCGTAGCGCGAAAGCCGCTGTCCTCAACCACGAATACGACGGATTGCCCTTCCACCGTTTGCACGGCATCGGCAGGTACGGTGAGTCCGGCTTCCTGTGTGTCCGTCACGACAATGGCCGTTATCGGTGAACCGGCTGGCGGCAGATCGCCGGCAGTTGATCGCGCTCGGATAACCGTTGCACCACTTTGTTCGCGGGCATTGGCGGCAACGCCGACCACGACAGCGTCAAAGTTGCGGGATGTTCCCGTCACTTGGATGCGGGTTTCCGTGGTGACTGCAGATGCCAGCGCCGGAGGCGCGTTGAACACCAGTTCCACCCGGGCCGGGTCTGCGATTTCCGCCACAGCGCCGCCGGCCGCCACAACCCCACCGGGGGTGATATTCACGGCGCTGACGATGCCGGCAATCGGGCTGTTGATGGTGAGCCGCCCCGAGGTATCAGGTGATCCACTGGCGGCGACTTGCGCCTGCGCTGCCCTCGCCGCTGCGTCGGCGGCAAGAGACCGTGCCCGGGATGCCTCCATCTCCTGGCGGGCGACGATGCCTTGCGCAACGAGATTCAGGTCCCGTTGATAGACAAGTCGCGCTGCCTCCGCCTCTGCCACCGCGGCATCGGCGTTGGCACGCAATGTGGCGGCTTCGCCGCTGACGATGATCGCCAGCGATTGGCCCACCTCTACTGAGGCACCGGTAGCAAAGAGAATCTGTTCAACCCGGCCGCTGGTGACCGCGGCGACAATGGCCTTGGCGTCAACCGCCGGTTCAACGCGGCCTGACAGTCGATATTCATTCCCTCCGCCACGGCTGACGTTGACGATACCGATGCCCGACGCCTTGATCTGCTGTTCCGTCAGTGCGACGACACCTTCTTCTGTCGACTCTCCCTCGTGTTCGTCGTGGTCATCGTGTCCTCCATCTTCTTCATGACCCTCGTCATGAAAGGCATGATCACCATCCTCGGCCTGCGCTTCATGCTCCGCATGCGGCACGAATTGGGCGACGCCGAAGCCAAGCCCTAGGGCGATCAGTAAAGCTGCTCCAATGAGGAGCCGGTTTTTGGTTGAGTTCATGAATGCTTCCTCAGAATGGAGCGCGGCCATCAAGGCCTGCGAGTTCAACTTCCGCGCGGACGCGCGCTAACCGCGCATTGACGGCCGTATTACGTGCACTGATCAGAGCCGATCGGATACTGCGCAGCTCCAGTTGCGAGATACGCCCGGTGTCGAACCCCGCACGCGCGAGTTGGTAGGCTTCCTCCGCCGAAGCAACGCCTTTGTCGGCAGCACGTATGCGGGTAATGGACGCATCAAGACGGGCTTGGGCAGCACTGCGATTCGCCTGGGTTTGCAGCTTTGCCGTGGTCAACCTGGCTGCTGCGGCACGTTCCTCTGCATGGGCAGCACTGATCGCGCCCTTGTTTCTGTCGAACAAGGGGAGAGATACATTGATGCCGAAGGTGAATGCCTCCGTGTCGTATTCCTGGAACCTCCGCACACCAAGCGACGCGCTTACCGCAGGACGCGCACGCAACCGCTCGACACTCACCGATTTACTCGCGGCCTCCAGTTCTGCCTCGGCAATCTGAACGGTGAGAGGATTGCCCATGGCCTGAAAGGAGGCATCAGGGGAGCGGTTCAATAGACTGGGTTCGATGGCGGTCACTGGCTGGACCAGCATCGCGACAGCAGTCAGTCTGGCAAATGCGGCATCGCGGTTCGCCCGCGCTTCGTCCACTGCAGCACGGGCAGATTCAACTTCGCTGTTCGCCTGGATGCCGCGCAGTGAGGGTTCCCGACCTTCTTCGATCAGCAGCATGACTGCGTTCGCGTCCGCTTCCGTCAGTTCCAGCGCCTCGACAGCCAGTTCATATTGCAGGGAAGCCGCTTCCGCTTCGGAATAGATCAGCGCAAGACTGCCAGCGACCGTCCACTGTGTTTGATCACGCCGCAGCGCCGCGACCTTAGCTTCCGCCTGTGCGGCACCGATACGTGCGCCTCGCTGGCCCCACAGCTCCAATGGCTGATTGATGGAGAATGTTGATTCCGCAGCGTCGTAGCCGGAAAAGGGACCGCGACCGTAAACGTTTTCGGTTTCCACGGAGACAGAGGGATTGGGCAAAGCCCGCGCCTGTTGCGCGCGCGCATTGGCAGCGTCGAGCAACGCCTCCGCTTCAACCGTGATGGGGATGCGATCGAGGCTCTCGATCAATGCTTCATAGGGCGGAGCCGGCTCGGCCCGAGAAGGTAATGCGAATAAGACTGCTGTAACAGCCACAGCAAAGCCAACCGCCCACTGCGGTCGACTGAACGACGTGAACATGAGGAAACTCCCAAAGCTGAATGAGTTGACGAAACGGCCGCACGAAGGGTGCAGCCGGGAGTCGTCAGGCTTTGGGTGGGCGCATCAACCCGTCAGGAGTGCGAGACGCAAGGGCATCACTGGCTGGCCACTGATGCGTCGAATTGAGGGACTCGGTTTTGGGGGCCGTGCCCGGGGGAATGTGAGCGTAGATATGGTGACAATGCCCATGGCTACAGGCGTCATGACCACTGTCTGAGTCGGAACCATTGCTCTGGCTATCCACACTCTCATCGTGAGAATCCGCCATGACATAGTGAGCATCTACGCTCTTGGATGCACACAGAAACATGTCAGCCACAGATATGGCAACGAACGTTGCAAGCAGCAACGCCACCACCATGAGCCTATGTCTGATAAAAGTATGCACCATTTCGTCATGTTACCAAGAACCGGGGAAAAGCGGCAACACATTTCAGCGCCCAGCATCGCCACCGTACCGAGGGGACCGACTCGCCTTATGAAACTGTGGGGCCACGTTGCCTCCCGATTTCCCAGGTCACATGTCCCGCACGGACAGTCGCTGCGAGGGTGCTACCTAGCCGTTGCTCAATCACCGCCTTCCAGGGCACCAGGCTGAAACCCTTGCCATCATCGAGCATCGCAAAACGCCCGCTGGCCAGCATCACGCTGCGACGGTAGACGCCGCTGACGCGCTCGCCGTCACTGACTGTATGGGGCTCCAGGCCGGTTTCAGCGGCGATGATCCTGCCGCACGTCAAGATCACCGAACTACTACTGGAGGTGGACGAATGGACGGGCTTCACCCGGCACTTCACGCACCTGAAATCGGGCGACCTGGCCAAGGACAAGAATCTGTTGCTGACCACGATCCTGGCCGACGCGATCAACCTGGGCCTGACCAAGATGGCGGAGTCCTGCCCCGGCACGACCTACGCCAAGCTGGCTTGGCTGCAAGCCTGGCACATCCGCGACGAAACCTACGGGGCAGCGCTGGCCGATCTGGTCAACGCGCAGTTCCGGCATCCCTTCGCCGAGCATTGGGGCGACGGCACCACATCATCGTCGGACGGCCAGAACTTCCGCACGGGCAGCAAGGCCGAGAGCACCGGCCACATCAACCCGAAATACGGGAGCAGCCCAGGGCGGACGTTCTACACCCACATTTCTGACCAGTACGCGCCATTTCACACCAAGGTCGTGAACGTCGGCGTGCGCGATTCGACCTACGTGCTCGACGGCCTGCTGTACCACGAGTCCGACTTGCGGATCGAGGAGCATTACACCGACACGGCGGGCTTCACCGATCACGTCTTCGCCCTGATGCACCTCCTGGGCTTCCGCTTCGCGCCGCGCATCCGCGACCTGGGCGACACCAAGCTCTAAATCCCGAAGGGCGACGCCGCCTATGACGCGCTGAAACCCATGATCGGCGGCACGCTCAACATCAAGCACGTCCGCGCCCATTGGGACGAAATCCTGCGGCTGGCCACCTCGATCAAGCAG
This sequence comes from Pantoea agglomerans, assembly GCF_020149765.1. Classification (NCBI taxonomy): domain Bacteria; kingdom Pseudomonadati; phylum Pseudomonadota; class Gammaproteobacteria; order Enterobacterales; family Erwiniaceae; genus Pantoea; species Pantoea agglomerans. The sequence goes on along the minus strand of NZ_CP083811.1, from coordinate 30 downwards.
GGCACGGTGACGGCCTCCCTGATGCTCCGA
>NZ_CP083810.1 GCF_020149765.1 Pantoea agglomerans | reverse complement strand
CTACTTCGATGTACGCATTCCTGGCGTGAAGATGACCGTGGTGGCTGCTGACGGCCAGTACGTCACCCCCGTCAGTGTGGATGAGTTTCGTATTGCCGTAGCTGAAACCTACGATGTCATTGTAGAGCCCGTCCAGGATGCCTGCACCATCTTTGCCCAGTCCATGGACAGAAGCGGCTATGCACGGGGCACGCTTGCCGTTCGTGAAGGCATGACTGCCCCGGTTCCTTCCACCGATCCTCGTCCCTGGCTCACCATGGATGATATGGGAATGGGGGGAATGGATCACGGCAGCATGGGAGATACAGATCACGGGCAGATGCAGGGTATGGGCGGCGGTAGCATGCAGAGCATGGATGGTTCAGCTGTGGAAAGCGCCCCGGCAGGCAGTATGGCTGGCATGGATCACAGCAGCATGGCCGGCATGGACCACGGCAGCATGGCCGGCATGGACCACGGCAGCATGGCCGGCATGGACCACGGCAGCATGGCCGGCATGGGTGATATGCAGAAGCATCCGGCATCAGAAACGAACAACCCACTGGTTGACATGCAGGCCATGATGCCCACGTCGAAGCTCAGCGATCCGGGTATCGGGCTGAGGAATAACGGCCGCAGGGTTCTGACCTACGCTGACCTGAAAAGTACTTTTGACGATCCGGACGGACGCGAACCCTCACGCACCATAGAACTGCATCTTACCGGCCATATGGAAAAATTTGCCTGGTCTTTCAATGGTATTAAGTTTTCCGATGCAGAGCCGGTCACGCTCCGCTATGGCGAGCGCGTCCGCATTGTCCTGGTCAACGATACCATGATGACACATCCCATTCATTTGCACGGAATGTGGAGCGACCTTGAGGATGAAGAAGGGAATTTCCTGGTGCGTAAACACACCATAGATATGCCGCCCGGCACGCGCCGCAGCTATCGTGTGACGGCCGATGCGCTGGGCCGATGGGCTTACCACTGTCACCTGCTTTTTCATATGGAAACAGGCATGTTCCGTGAGGTCCGGGTTAATGAGTGAGGTACTTCTGATGTCAGCTTCTGATCGTGGTGATATGAAACATAACTTTTGCAGCCCGGCGGCCGGGCTGCTGGTTTTCGCAGCGATTGCCGGCAGCGCACTTACGGCCGTCCCTGATGCCCGGGCTGAAGCGGCGCACAACATGCAGGCGCATGACATGAGTGCAATGTCGGGCATGGACCACTCCGCTATGGGCAATATGGAACCCATGTCCGGGATGGAAGGCATGGAGTCTATGCAGCCTGCTGCCCCGACTGAAAGCAGAACGCCTGTTCCGGTACTGACGGACGCCGACCGCCGGGCTGCGTTTCCTGACGTGCATGGTCATAAAGTGCATGACAGCAGCATGAACTGGTATCTGCTGGCCGATCAGCTTGAGTGGCAGAAAAATAATGAGGCCGGGGGATTCAGCTGGGACGTCAGCGGCTGGGCTGGCGGGGATATTGATCGGCTCTGGCTGCGCAGCGAAGGGGAAACCAGCGACGGAAAAACCGAGTCGGCAGAGGTGCAGGCCCTCTGGGGGCACGCTGTCTCGCCCTGGTGGGACGTGGTCGCGGGTGCGCGGCAGGACTTCAGGCCCGGCAGGCCCCAGACATGGGCCGCCGCCGGCTTTCAGGGCATGCCGCTGTATAACCTCGAAACTGAACTCACCGCGTTTGCCGGTGAGCAGGGACGCACCGCGCTCCGGTTTGAAGCAGAGTATGACGTGCTGCTGACCAACCGGCTCATCCTGCAGCCGTCTTTTGAAGCCAATTTTTACGGTAAGGATGATGAGGTGCGTGAAACCGGGAAAGGACTGTCCGGTACCGAGCTTTCCCTGCGCCTTCGTTACGAAGTAAAGCGGGAATTTGCGCCTTATGTGGGCGTATCGTGGAGCCAGCTTTATGGCAACACGGCCGATATGGCGACCCGTGAAGGAGAGAAGGACAACGAAGTGCGCTTTCTTCTCGGTGCCCGCGTGTGGTTCTGATGCAGTTAATTCTAACAAACAAGACAGGTATGAATATGAAACGTAATTATGCTGGCTACGTCATCGCTGTTGCCGCCTCTGTTGCTGCTTTTGGCGCGCAGGCGCATCCGGAACTGGCTTCTTCTGTCCCTGCTGATAAAGCGCAGGTGGCAGCGCCTTCAAAAGTGGAGCTGCACTTTACTGAGAATCTGGTCACAAAATTTTCTGGTGCACGTCTCGTCATGACCGCTATGCCCGGCATGTCCTCTCATGCCCCGATGGCGGTTGCGGCAAAAGTGGCCGCCGGTGGCGATCCGAAAACCATGGTGATCACGCCAGCCAAACCTCTGGTGCCTGGCACATACAAGGTGGAGTGGCGTGCGGTGTCTTCTGATACACACCCGCGCACGGGTAACGTCAGCTTTAGCGTGAAATAATGCCATGAACGATCAGACTTTTATTGTTATCCGCTTTTTCCTTTACCTTGACCTTATGGTTCTGTTTGGGCTGCCTTTATTTGAACTGTATGCCGTGAAGGGAACGCTTAAAAAATCGGTGTCATTATTCAGTGTCTGGTCGTTCTTTTTTATTCTGATATCCGTCGGCATTGTTCTGTCGCTGGCGAATATGCTGCTGGTCGCGCAGGCGATGAGTGGCGTGACTGACGCAGGTGAAATCACGCTCCACATCATAGAGATGGTTATCGGTGAAACTGCGGTCGGCCTCAGCTGGGTTATCCGGCTTGCCGCACTCGTCCTGGCCTTCGTCGGACTGGGCTTGCGGCTGCGCAATGCCGTTCTGTCGCGTTACGTTCTCACGCTTTCCGGAGGCACAGCGCTGGCCACCCTGGCATGGGGCGGTCATGCGGCCATGAACGACGGTATGAGCTACTATCTGCATCTGCTGAGCGATATCATCCACCTGTCGGCAGCCGGTGCATGGGTGGGCGCGCTCACGGCCTTTGCCATTCTGTTATGCATCAAAAAGGCGCAGACGGCCAGCCACGTCCGGCAGCTTGCGGAAGCCCTGACGGGCTTTTCCCGGGCCGGCACGGTGATTGTGCTGAGTATTGTCATCACCGCCGTCATTAACTTTTTCTTCATTGTGGAAGACCCGGTCAAATCTTTGCCGGGCAGCCACTACGGGCTGCTCCTGCTAATCAAGACAGGCTTGTTTTTCGTTATGCTGTTGCTGGCTGCCGCGAACCGCTTCCGGCTTGCACCCGCACTGGAAAATGCGCTCGGTCAGGGCCACTATAAGACGGGTATTGCGTTGATGCGCAAAAGTATTATTACAGAGTTCAGCGTGTCTATCCTGATTCTGGCGACCGTAGCCTGGCTTGGCACGCTGTCGCCCGGTAACGGTATGGCGTAACGACACTCAGCTGCAGGGCCCTTATACCATGACCACTCTTCTGATCGTCGAGGATGAAATTAAAACCGGGACTTACCTGAAACAGGGTCTTCAGGAGGCAGGGTATGACGTCACCCTTGTGAATGACGGCCGTCAGGGGCTGGAGCATATCCTTCAGCAGCGCTACGACCTGATTATTCTTGATGTGATGCTGCCCTCCCTGGACGGCTGGGACATTCTGCGGCAGATGAGAATGGCCCGCCACGAAGAGCCCGTGCTGTTTCTGACCGCAAGGGATAACGTCAGCGAAAAAATCAAAGGCCTGGACCTGGGAGCCGATGACTATCTTCTCAAGCCGTTCGATTTTGCCGAGCTTCTGGCCCGTATCCGGACCCAGCTCAGGCGTAACCGCTCTCTGGCATCCGGCATGTACGAAATAGCTGACCTGGTGATGGACATATCCCGCCGGAGCGTCAGCCGTTCCGGCAAAAAAATTCATCTGTCCACAAAAGAGTTTGTTCTGCTTGAGCTGCTGCTGCAGCGTCGCGGTGAAGTGCTGCCAAGAAATCTCATCTCCTCCCTGGTCTGGAATATTAATTTTGAGAGTGACACTAACGTGATTGATGTGGCTGTCCGGCGGCTGCGCAGCAAGGTGGATGATGACTTCAGCCCGAAGCTGATCCATACCGTGCGCGGCATTGGCTACGTGCTGGAGATACGTGAAGAATGAAGCGTAACGGGTCTCTGACTTCCAGACTTAGCCTGGTCTTTGCCGGTGTCATGATGTCCGTCTGGCTGCTTACCAGCGTTCTGCTGGTTGCCGCGCTGGGCAGTTACTTTCGCAGCCAGGACCTTACGCTGCTGACCGGTAAGCTTGAGCTGGCTACCGAACTGCTGGAAAGTGAAGTCCGTACAGGAAAGCTTGATACCGTCGGGCTTGCCCGCAAGCTTGCCGACGCCATGGTGGGCCATAGCGGACTTTATCTGTCGATCAGGACTGCTGATAATCAAATACTCGCCGACTATTTCTCTCCCGGCTTCCCGGTTCCGGCTGAGCGCTTTGCCGGTGAGGCTCTGAAGCTGAACACCCTGCAGACGGTGGAGGAAGACGGCTGGCGCTATAACGTCATGATTAAAAAAATCGGTGCAGAGAACGCGGGCAGGCACCGGGACGTGCTGATAACAGCCGCCTACGATACTGGCTTTCATGATGAATTTATCGGCCAGCTGAAAGAGTGGCTGATGTGGCTTAACGGGGGACTGATTTTTCTTTCTGTCTTGCTGGGCTGGCTTGCCACCCGCATCGGACTCCGGCCGCTGAATGAAATAAACCGGCTGGCTTCGGCTATTACCGTTAATAATCTCAGTGAGCGCCTGCCGGCCCGACACCTTCCTTCGGAGCTTATGCCTACCGTAGCCGAGTTTAACGGCATGCTGGAGAGACTGGAGGGCTCTTTCAGGCGCCTGTCAGAGTTTTCATCTGACATAGCCCATGAGCTGCGCACTCCCGTAAGTAACCTGATGATGCAGACGCAGGTTGCCCTGTCCCGGGAGCGTGACGCTGCCAGCTACCGGGAAGTGCTTTTCTCAAACCTGGAGGAGCTGGGCCGACTTGCCAGAATGAGCAGCGACATGCTGTTTCTGGCGAAGTCTGAAAACGGGCTGCTGGCGCTGGAAAATGAGATTTTTTCCGCAAAGGCAGAACTCGAAGAACTAATCGAATTTTTCGAGCCGCTGGCCGCTGAAAACGGTAAAACCCTGACGCTTGAAGGGGAGGCCAGCATGAAGGGCGATCGTCTGATGCTACGCCGGGCGCTGAGCAACCTGATAACCAATGCCATAAAGTACTCTTCAGACGGCGCGGCGATCCTGATCCGGGCAGAACAGCAGATCGGGATGGCGTTTGTTCATATATCTAACCGCACGGAAGCCATCACGCAGGAAAATCTGGACAGGCTTTTTGATCGCTTTTACCGGGGCGACTCGTCCCGGCAACATAACACGGACGGTGCTGGCCTGGGCCTTTCCATCACGCGAGCCGTTGTTCAGGCTCACAACGGTACATTGCAGGTTTTTTTGGACGAAGACATCGTTACGTTTACGGTAAAAATACCAGCAGCATGATTTACGTTGATGTGCGCGGTAATGACTCCAAATTATTGATAGTGTTTTATGTTCAGATAATGCCCGATGACTTTATCATGCAGCTCCACCGATTTTGAGAACGACAGCGACTTCCGTCCCAGCCTTGCCAGATGCTGCCTCAGATTCAGGTTATGCCGCTCAATTCGCTGCGTATATCGCTTGCTGATTACGTGCAGCTTTCCCTTCAGGCGGGATTCATACAGCGGCCAGCCATCCGTCATCCATATCACCACGTCAAAGGGTGACAGCAGGCTCATAAGACGCCCCAGCGTCGCCATAGTGCGTTCACCGAATACGTGCGCAACAACCGTCTTCCGGAGCCTGTCATACGCGTAAAACAGCCAGCGCTGGCGCGATTTAGCCCCGACGTAGCCCCACTGTTCGTCCATTTCCGCGCAGACGATGACGTCACTGCCCGGCTGTATGCGCGAGGTTACCGACTGCGGCCTGAGTTTTTTAAGTGACGTAAAATCGTGTTGAGGCCAACGCCCATAATGCGGGCGGTTGCCCGGCATCCAGCGCCATTCATGGCCATATCAATGATTTTCTGGTGCGTACCGGGTTGAGAGGCGGTGTAAGTGAACTGCAGTTGCCATGTTTTACGGCAGTGAGAGCAGAGATAGCGCTGATGTCCGGCAGTGCTTTTGCCGTTACGCACCACCCCGTCAGTAGCTGAACAGGAGGGACAGGTGATAGAAACAGAAGCCACTGGAGCACCTCAAAAACACCATCATACACTAAATCAGTAAGTTGGCAGCATCACCCTCCAGCGCGACGTAACTGGTTGGTAGATCCAGACTTACTATCGATAGACTTTTACTGTTAATCAATTCCTTGAGTTTTACCCATCCAGCATCATCAAGACGAGAAAGCCGATCTACCTGCTCAATCAGTAAGGCATCCCCTGGCGAGGCATTCTCAAGTAGCCGCATAAGTTCGGGCCGCTGAAGTGAAGCACCAGAAACATTCTCTACATACCAGCTTGCTACACGATGGCCGCGCTCAGCTACAAATTGCTGCAGGCTGTTTTTAGCACGCTCGGCATCTTGTTGCCGGGTAGATGCGCGGAGGTACGCAAAAATGTACATTTTTCAGGCTTCCATGACTTATAGGTGATGACTTATTATAGCATGACTTTTAGGTAATGACTTAATGGTAAAATGGGTGCATTTGAGGGGGTGACTTTTGGGTATACCGAGCTGGATTTCGCTGCTTTGGGGTAACCATGCCGGATTTTAATCAGAATTTACGTAGCGTGATCGAATTTAAAGAACCACCAATGTCCGCTATGAGCGAAAAGCAGACGTTGCCCGCCGTTAGCCAGCGGGCAACATAATAACCAGCTATTTACGCAACAGGCGCAGGCCGTTTGCCACAACAAGCAGACTTGCACCCACATCGGCAAATACAGCCATCCACATGGTTCCCATGCCGGCAATGGTCAGGGCCAGAAATATTGCTTTGATGCCAATTGCCATAACGATGTTCTGTACCAGAATGCTGTAAGTCTGTTTTGAAAGCCGGACAAAGGCAGGGATTTTACGTAAGTCATCGTCCATCAGGGCAACATCAGCGGTTTCGATGGCGGTATCGGTGCCCATCGCGCCCATGGCAAAGCCGATATCGGCGCGAGCCAGCGCCGGCGCATCATTGATGCCGTCGCCTACCATGCCAGTGGTACCCTGAGCCGTAAGTGTTTCAATGGCGCGCAGTTTGTCCTCAGGCAACTGGTTACCCCGGGCTTCATCGATACCGACCTGAACGGCAATGGCCTGCGCTGTACTCGAATTGTCTCCGGTCAGCATGAGTGTCCGGACGTCCAGACCGTGCAGCTGGCTCACCGCTTCGCGACTGCTTTCTTTGACTGTATCTGCCACTGCAAACAGCCCGAGTACCTGATGACTGTCACAGAGCAGGATGACCGTTTTACCAGCGGACTCCAGTTCCCTGAGCGTCGCCCTGACAGTCTCCGGGCAGCTGCTCGTTTCTTCAGCCAGTCTCAGATTCCCGAGGCTGTAGGTTCTGTCATTGATGACACCCCGCACCCCGCGGCCCGGCAGAGCTTCAAAGCGCTCAACGTCATAACGCTGCGAACCCTCTAATGCTGCCGTCACGGCCTGCGAAACCGGATGATCGGAGTAACCCGCCAGACTCGCAGCCAGTCTGCGGCCTTCATCTTCGGCAACCCAGGTATAGATAATCACATCCGTTTGTACAGGTTTACCGTGCGTCAGCGTGCCAGTTTTGTCGAGCGCCAGCCATTTCAGTTTTCTGCCCTCTTCAAGATAAATGCCACCTTTAATCAGGATCCCCCGGCGGGCTGCCGCCGTCAGGCCGCTGACGATAGTTACTGGCGTGGAAATGACGAGCGCGCAGGGGCAGGCGATAACCAGCATGACAAGCGCCTTATAAACCCACTCGTGCCAGCTTTCACCTGCCATCAGTGGCGGGAGGATGGCAACCGCAACCGCGATTGCAAACACCACGGGGGTATAAACCTGTGCAAAGCGGTCAACAAAGCGTTGCGAAGAGGCTTTTGCCCCCTGGGCCTCCTCCACGGCATGAATGATGCGTGCGAGTGTAGTATTTCCGGCAGCAGCCGTTACCCGGTATTCAAAACCACCGGAGCCGTTAACCGTCCCGGCGAAAACCGGATCGCCTTCTCCTTTTTCGATCGGCAGGCTTTCGCCGGTAATGGGTGCCTGGTTGATGCTGGTCCTGCCTCGGACAACCCTGCCGTCAAGGGCGATACGCTCACCCGGTTTTACCCGGACCACGCTGTCAAGGGGTACAGATCTGGCATCTGCCACTGTCCAGGAACCGTCCGGCTGCTGAATCGTGGCTGTTTCAGGCGTCAGCGTCATCAGGGAGCCAATAGCATTGCGGGCGCGGTCAAGAGACTTCGCCTCAATCAGTTCCGCGATCGTGAACAGCACCATTACCATGGCGGCTTCCGGCCACTGCCCGAGCGCCAGCGCCCCGGTTACAGCAATGCTCATCAGGGCGTTAATATTCAGATTGCCGTTACGCAGCGCAATCCAGCCCTTTTTGTAGGTAGACAGGCCGCAGGCACCAACAGCGGCCAGGGCCAGAACTGCTTCCAGCCATTCCGGCATGCCTGTCCAGTGCATAGCTTCGGCGGCCGCTGCCGCAACGCCGGCCAGTGCCAGCGGCCACCAGGGATTTTTCTTTTCCTCAGTAGCCGCGTGCCGCCCGCTGCTGTCAGAGAGCTCAGGTTCAAAGCCCAGCGAACGAATGGCGGCCAGAACCGGCTCCAGCGTACCCGGTGCATGAACGACCGTCAGAACGCGCTGCATAAGGTTAAAATCCAGCTCCTTAACGGCCGACATACCGTCCAGCTTTTTACGGATCATGCCCTCTTCTACCGGGCAGTCCATCTGCCTGATGCGGATGCTGGTACGCACTCCGTCAGCGGTCAACTGCTGTGCCTGCAGCTCACCGGAAGTGACAGCCGCAGGTGCGCAGCAGGAACCGCAGGCGCTTTCCGCTTTGCTGCCTGAACAACTGATGCCGGCAGGCCGGGTGACTTTATCAGCCAGTTCCGGGTCAAAACCCAGAGAGCGCACCGCCTGTAGTACCGGCTCCAGTGCCTGCGGCGAGTGGGTCACGGTAAGTACCCTCTGCATCAGATTGAATTCAAGCTCACTGACGTCAGACAGTTTTGTGAGTTTTTTACGAAGCAACGTCTCTTCCGTCGGGCAGTCCATCTGCACGATGCGCAGACGTGTCTGAACGCTATCGCTCCCGTCGCGTTCTGCCACTGGCCCGGAAGGCTGACTCAGACTCTCCGATGAACAGCAGCTTCCGGCACTACAACAGTCCGGTGAGGCATCAGCCATTTTTTGCGAAGTTTTTCCGGAGGCGTCTGCCGTGGCAGCAGAGGTATAGCTGACGGATGTCCGCTCTCCGGACGCGGCAGAACCGCACTTGTTATTACTACAGCAGTCACTCATGTTTTTATCTCGTTCATAGCATATACTGGCATTAAAGACCCTGAAGTAACTACAGGGTCAAGTGTACAAGGAAAAAGTTATGAAAATTGGCGAACTGGCCCGGCAGGCAGGCTGTCCGGTAGAGACGGTGCGTTATTATGAGCGTGAGGGGCTGCTGCAGGCAGCATTACGTGACCAGGCAAATAACTACCGTCACTATGACAGTGCCCATCTGGAAAGACTGATGTTTATCCGCCGCTGTCGGGCGCTGGATATGACCCATGAAGAAATCCGGGTGCTGCTGCAGGCACGCAGTCAGCCTGATGCAGATTGCGGTATGGTTAACGACCTGATAAACGAGCACCTTCTTCATGTACAGGCCCGTATTCGTGAACTTAATATGCTGGAAACGCAGTTGTGCGAGCTGCAGAGTCATTGTAACGCCAACCGTGCAACGCGCGACTGTGGCATTTTGCGCGAACTGGAGCAGGCAGATGAGTCGGATGATGTCCTTCCCGTTATTTCTTCTGGCCATCTTGCCGGCAGCCATCCGCATTAATTTTTTAAGAGCAGGCTCTGTAACGAGCCGTTTTAATTAAAAGATAACGTCCGCTTCTGGCACAGAGCGGACATGCTGACTGAGCTGGAGGTCCGCTATGAGCGAGGAGCGGACCTTGATCGATTACAACTTATTTATCGACGTACTCTATATCTGACCTGCAAGATAAAAAACCACCAAAAATATATGTTTTACCGAATGTATAGTTGCTCGCTACCCCCTACTTAGCGATACTGCTCACTGTTTGTTAAACAGGAGTTGTAATGCTTCAGCTTAATCCTCTACAGCTTTTCAAAACGCTTTCTGACGAAACACGGCTCAGTCTGGTGCTGTTGCTGCGGGAAAAGGGAGAACTTTGCGTCTGCGAACTCACAACTACTCTCAGAGAATCTCAGCCAAAAATTTCCCGTCATCTTGCGTTACTCCGGGACGCCGGTCTGCTTATCGACAGGCGTGATGGCAAGTGGATTCATTACCGACTGTCACCTCATATGCCCGTCTGGGCGGCAGCTGTAATTGAACAGGCTTATCTGTGCCAGCGGGATGACATCCTGCAGCTCAGCCAGCAGGCTGAGCGGGACAATGTAACCACCAACGGCAAGCCAATCTGCATTTAAATTTTTTAACTATTCATATGTGTTTTCCCATATGTATATTTTTAAGTTCTCTGCGCCAGGCCTGACAGGTGCAGTATTAAAGGAGAGTATATGTTTCTGGCGGGTGCGATTTTTGTTCTGACGCTGGTACTGGTTATCTGGCAGCCGAAAGGACTGAGTATTGGCTGGAGTGCCGTTATCGGGGGCGCTCTGGCGCTAATGACCGGCGTGGTGCATATCGGTGATATTCCTGCCGTATGGCAGATTGTCTGGAATGCGACGGCCACGTTTATTGCGGTCATCATCATCAGCCTGCTGTTAGATGAGTCCGGCTTTTTTGAGTGGGCAGCACTCCATGTTTCCCGCTGGGGAGGCGGCAGAGGAAGACTGCTGTTCACCTATATTATTCTGCTGGGCGCGGCAGTGGCATCGCTGTTCGCCAATGACGGCGCGGCGCTTATCCTGACGCCAATCGTTATTGCCATGCTCCTGGCGCTGGGCTTCAGTCCGGCTGCCACGCTGGCATTTGTAATGGCAGCGGGCTTTATCGCTGACACTTCCAGCCTGCCGCTAATCGTGTCGAACCTGGTCAACATCGTCACGGCGGACTTCTTTAAGCTGGGCTTCAGTGAGTATGCTTCCGTCATGGTGCCGGTGAATATTGCTTCCGTGGTGGCTACGCTGGTGATGCTGCATCTGTTTTTCCGCAAAGAGATCCCGGCAACCTATGACCTGGCGAAGCTGAAAGCGCCAGCGGAAGCTATACGCGACATGCGCACCTTTCGGGCCGGATGGTTTGTTTTACTTCTGCTGCTGGTCGGATTTTTCGGCCTTGAGCCCCTTGGAGTACCGGTCAGCCTGGTAGCAGCGGTAGGGGCGTTTGTTCTCTGGCTGGTTGCCCAAAAAGGACAGGTTATCGACACCCGCAAAGTGCTGAAAGGCGCGCCCTGGCAGATAGTCATTTTCTCGCTGGGCATGTACCTCGTGGTATATGGCCTGCGTAACGCCGGCCTGACGGATTACCTCTCTGCTGCTTTGAACCGTTTTGCTGAGCACGGCGTCTGGGGTGCCACACTTGGCACCGGCTTCCTGACTGCGGCACTCTCTTCCGTAATGAACAACATGCCTACCGTGCTGGTTGGCGCGCTTTCGATTGACGGCAGCACGGCTCAGGGTGTGGTGAAAGAGGCAATGATTTACGCCAACATCATCGGCTGCGATCTCGGCCCGAAAATCACACCCATCGGCAGCCTGGCGACACTGCTGTGGCTGCACGTGCTGGCTCAGAAAAACATCACCATCAGCTGGGGCTACTACTTCCGCGTGGGCATTGTGATGACCCTGCCGGTACTTTTTGTGACGCTGGCGGCGCTGGCCCTGCGCCTGTCTTTTCAACCTTAACCCCGGGGCTGCGTCTGTGCAGCTCCTTAACGGAGTACCGTTTATGACTGATATCACTATTTATCACAATCCGGCCTGCGGAACGTCCCGTAATACTCTGGCGCTTATCCGTAACAGTGGCGTGGAGCCAACAGTGATTTTGTATCTGGAGATGCCACCATCCCGCGACGAGCTTAAAAAGCTGATAGCTGATATGGGTATTAGCGCACGCGCCCTGCTGCGCAAAAATACAGAGCCGTATGAGCAGCTGGGGCTGGCAGAAGACCGGTTCAACGATGATGAACTGCTGAATGCGATGCTGGCTCACCCTATCCTCATCAACCGCCCGGTGGTTGTGACGCCGCTCGGCACAAGACTCTGTCGTCCGTCTGAAGCGGTTCTGGACATTCTGCCTGACCCGCAGCAGGGAGCATTTACGAAAGAGGACGGCGAAAAAGTCATTGATGAACACGGAAACCGGATGAGCCACTGATTTTTTCAGTGTGCTGCCGGCAGGAAGGGAGACGCAAAAACAGAAGCCGGCAGATGCCGGCTTTTTTCATATACTGCGCTGATTAACCCGCTCAGAGAGCTGCGCGGTACTTTCTTTCCTTTCGCTGTAGCGATCGGTCAGGTAGTCACTGCGCCCGCGCGTCAACAGAGTGAACTTCATCAGCTCCTCCATTACGTCCACGATGCGATCGTAGTAAGGCGAAGGCTTCATGCGACCATCTTCATCAAATTCAGCCCAGGCTTTTGCCACGGATGACTGATTCGGGATAGTAATCATACGCATCCAGCGCCCCAGAATGCGCATCTGATTAACTGCGTTGAAAGACTGCGAGCCGCCGCTGACCTGCATGACAGCCAGGGTTTTTCCCTGCGACGGGCGAACCGCACCTGACGTCAGCGGTATCCAGTCAATCTGCGCCTTCATGATGCCGGTCATAGCGCCGTGACGCTCCGGGGAGCACCATACCATGCCTTCCGACCAGAGAACCAGTTCGCGCAGTTCCACAACTTTGGGATGCGTTTCAGGGGCATCATCAGGCAGCGGCAGACCGGACGGATTAAAAATTTTGACCTCTGCACCCATTGCCGTCAGCAGCCGGGCGGCTTCTTCCGTCGTCAGCCGGCTATAAGATCGTTCCCGCAGCGAGCCGTAGAGCATCAGAATGCGGGGCGGGTGCGCCACTTCTGCAGCCCTCAGCTTATCTTCCGTCAGCGGCACGTCCAGGAGTGAAGTATCAACATTTTTCAGGGTATCGTTCATGTTATTCACAATGAGGTCTCTTTGTGAGTCGTCGCGGGTGACAGGCTGCAGCTACTGCCTGCGCAGCATTCCTCTGTAAGAAAGGCCATCAGTTGTTCAAGCTGCGTATAGCAAGGTCTGCAAAACAAGGTACGGCTCTGCCGTTCCTGGCTGATCAGGCCCGCGGACATCAGCGCCGAAATATGATGACTGAGCGTGGAGGGCGGAATACCGAGGCGCTTCTGCAGAACACCGACTGGCAGGCCGTCATGACCCGCTCTCACCAGCTCCCGGTATACGCTAAGACGGGTCGGGTGCCCCAGCTCCCGAAGCGCATTTGCTGCTGTTTTTAAATCCATACGCCCTCCTTGAACTATATTTCCAGAATAATAGAAATATAATCAGCGTCAAATATTTTTCCCCGGAATGGATGGCTCGCCCTTATCCCGGTTCGGTCCAGCAGAGGAAGGATGACGACGCCAGATCACTATGGAAATCGCCGTGATGAACAGGGTAAGGATGGCAGATAAAAGCAGCGTGCCGGGTGTGCCGTATTGCTCCAGCAGTATGGCGTAAACTGACGGCGCGAGCGCCGCGAGCAAAAAAGCGGGTGACAGCAGTAAGCCTGTTTTACGGGCATACTGCTGCGGATCAAACAGCACAAGAGGCAGGACGGCCTTAATGATCGTACTCAGTCCGTTTACAGCCCCGTAACTCAGAATAAAGATGGCTGTAGCCACCGGGGTAACATTCCCTGCAAGGCCAACCAAAAAGCATAATGGCAGAATAATGCCGGTAAACAGGCTCAGACGGATCGCTGAAGTACGTGCACCGGAAGCCACGTCCAGCAGTCTGGCGCTCACCTGTCCCACCCCCCACAACATACCCGCTACGGCGGGCATACCATAAGCGGCCAGTATCTGAGGAAAATGAGCGGACACGCCGGTGGAAACAAAGCTTATCAGCGCTATCAACGTGGCGTACCACAGGCCGCTGATAAAGGCTTTCCGGTCTTCTGCTGGTCCGATCGCCTGAAGAGCGGGCTGCCCGGCAACGGGAGGTTGACGCCGATAACCTGCCGGAACGGTGGTCAAAAAAAGCAGGCTGACAATGCCTGCACAGCCGTAAACGATAATGGCATGCCGCCAGTCGGTAAAGTGCAGTAGCGCAGCGCCAGCAGGCCAGAACGCGACTGACGCGAGACCACCCAGCAGTGTGGCCAGGGTGATTGCCCGGCGGGCCTCTGCGCCTGCAATTTCTACAAGCAGCGCAAATGCGGCATCATACAGGGCAAGTCGCATGCCAGCTCCCATCAGGAGCCAGACGGCAACCCACGATGTGGTTGAATGGGTAAAAGCCATCAGAAAACAACCGAGGACTATGACGAAGGTTCCCACCATCATCACCGTACGCCCGCCGGTACGTGCTATAAGGGGGCCGGTAAGTGGCGAGACAAGCCCCATAACAAGCATGGCAATAGTCAGCCCGGAGAATGTCACAACTGGTGACCGGCCTGTCTCCGACATGATGGCGGTCCCGAAGACCCCCGGCATATAGAATGTGATACCCCAGTTGATTAGCTGCGTCATGCCAATGCAGAAAATGGTGCGGCCTGTCAGATACCCGTCAGTCAACCCGTGCTCTCCGGAAATGTGGCGTCGCCCTGCCCGAGCGTACGCTGCAGGATGACCGTATCAAGCCAGCGTCCGTGCTTGAAGCCCACAGATCTGAGCGTTCCTGTAATGCTGAAGCCTGCCGCGCGATGCAGGGCAAGAGAGGCGCTATTTTCGCTGTTTCCAACTACGGCCACGAGCTGGCGAAAGCTACGGTCCTCTGCCCATGTGACCGCACTCAATAACAACTTTTTTCCGATCCCCTGGCCCTGAAAATTGGGGGCAATATATACAGAATTCTCCAGGGTGAATCTGTAGGCACACCGTTCCCGGTAGAGTGACAGGTAGCAGTATCCGCGGACATTGCCGTCCTCAACAGCCACAAACCAGGGCAGTCCTGCTGCACGCACCTTTTTCAGGCGGGCTGTCATTTCAGCCGGATCCGGCGGTTCAGTTTCAAAAGTGGCGGTGCCATGCAATACGTGATAAGCATAAATCTGCTGGATGGCAGGAATATGTCGTTCATCTGCTTCGGTTATTTCCATCGGTACGGCTCCTTCTGCGGTCATAAGCAGAGACTAACCGGAATGAACAATTTCAGACAGGCAGCAGGACTTATCAGCGGCATAAGGAAAATTTTGGCATGACAAACCTGAACCTCGATCACCTGGCTACTTTCAGACTGGTCGTCAGCCGGGGCAGTTTCTCCGGGGCGGCTGAAGCACTTGGTCTGTCGCAGCCGGCAGTGAGCCTGCATATAAGACAACTGGAGCAGGCGCTTCAGGTCCGGCTTATTGAGCGAACCAGCCGGGGAGTAAGGCCCACGCCAGCCGGGCTGACTCTCGTTGAGCACAGCATGAAAATTGATGCAGTGGTAAGTACAGCAGTTGAATCGGTGTGCCAGCATTCTGATGAGATAACCGGCACTGTTACTGTTGGCACAGGCGCAACGGCCTGTATTCATTTACTTCCCCCCTTACTACAGCAACTGCGGCAGGCCCATCCCCTGCTGAAGGTGGACGTACGCACAGGTAACACTTCCGATATAGTGCGGGGCGTGGAGGAAAATCGTATAGATATTGGCCTGGTGACTCTGCCAGCTGCAGGTAAAAACCTGAGCATCATCCCGCTGGGTACGGATGAGTTTGTTGTCATCATGGAAAAGGATGCATCAGAGCCGAGTGCGAAAATATGGAATCCGGGCGCTTTGTTGCCGCTGCCGCTGATTATCTTTGAACCGGGAAGCGGGACACGCGCCCTGATTGACCAGTGGTTCCGGGAGACGGGACATATTGCCTGCCCGGTCATGGAGCTTGGCAGTATCGAAGCTATTAAAAGAATGGTCCGTGCCGGTCTTGGCTACAGCATTGTTCCCAGAATGTCCGTTGCATGCATTGAGGAAAGATCGGGGCTCGATCTTTACTCTGTGACGCCCTCTCTTCACCGGACTCTCGGGACAGTCATGCGGGAAGACCGGATTGTAAGCAGAGGTATCAATGAAGTGCTGAAAAACCTAAACAGCAGTTTTGCAAAAAACGAAATCAGATAAATATTCTTCGATATCTAAACCGGACAGGTCTACTCTCTCCGGCGAAGTATCACTACAGCTTTTACCAGCTACCAACGTCCGCTTCTGGCACAAAGCGGACATACGCAGATAAGGAGCTCAGGAACGAGCATCAGCGTTTTCCATTATCGCTTTTACTCTTAGAATGGTCTGCCGTGTGGTGTTAAATTCGCGGGCGATCGCGCTGATGCTTTTCCCTTCACCAAGACGCAAGAACACCGCTTTCTTTTGTTCGTCGTCCAGAGCCGGGGGGCGGCCGAAACGCTTTCCGGATGCCTTCGCCCTCGCAATGCCAGCATGTGTACGTTCAAGTAGCAGATCACGCTCAAATTCAGCGACCGCAGAGATTACCTGCATTGTCATCTTTCCGGCCGGACTGGTGAGGTCTACCCCTCCCAGCGCCAGGCAGTGTACCCGTATTTCTGAAGCAGATAGCAGCTCAACGGTTTTTCTAATATCCATAGCGTTTCGCCCGAGGCGATCCAGCTTCGTTACAATTAAAACGTCACCGTTTTCCATTCGATCAAGCAGACGCATAAATCCAGGGCGCTCAGCAGCCGCGACTGAACCACTTATGTACTCTTCAATCAGTCGCTGGGGTCTGATGTTAAATCCAGCCGCTTCGATTTCACGACGCTGGTTTTCAGTGTTCTGTTCAAGGGTCGATACCCTGCAGTAAGCAAAAACTCGTGACATGACGTTATTTTATGTACGAAATAGGTGTACTTATTATAAGGCGTGTACGAAATAAAAAACACTAACTTTCGGACATGTGTTATATAACATGTCCGAAACCGGTCGGTTTCGGACGTATCAAGAGCTGCTCTTTCTGAGCATGACCACAGCATCGGTTCCCACCATCTGGAGCTGCACCCGATGTCTCGCGGCTACGTCCAGCGCAAATACCCGCGTGTATATCTCGGTAGACTTGGCGCTCTTGTGTCCCAGCAGGCTCTGCAGCGCCTTGAGCGGCGTGCCCGCGTAAAGCATTTGCATGGCATAGCTGTGCCGGAAGGTATGCAGTGTAACCGGGATCGAGAACGTCACGCCGTCCGCGACGGCCTCTACGGCCTCGTTCAGCCAAGTGCGCGCTGTGCGATCGGCGATTTCCCAGGGCCGTACCTTCTCCGGCCGGTCGCTCTTTTCATTCCGTCGCTCGAGCGGAATGCGCAGGGCGGCGCACATCATCTCCAGCTGGGTCACGTACTGCGCGTCTGAAAGGGGCACCAAGCGATGCGGCACGGTGCCGGCAGGCAGGCGACCGGCCCAGCGCTCTGCCTTTTCCTCGCGCTGCTTGAGTGTGGCCAGCTACACGAAAGGGTACCTTGGCGCAGCAGAAAGTCCCCTCAGATCAGCGCCAGCGTTTCGTTAATGCGCCCGCCCGTATTCCAGAGGGTGGTGAACAGCATCTTGCGGTGCAGATCCGGCACGTAATGGAGAAGGGCGCTAACCTCGAGCCAGCAGGTACTGTGGATATTCATCATGCTGTGCAGCCATCAGCCGCAGCGCCAGTGCAGCCGGATAATCAATCGCAACCGACAGCTGCGGAACGGGGGCCTGTGGATAGTGTGATGGCAGCATCATGGTCATTTCTGCTTTTCCTTATGACAGTAAGTCAGAGGCTCGTCAGGCCTGTGAGCCACATATGACGGAAAATCCGTAATCTCCGTAATACTGTAGGGGGTGAATTCTTCCCCTGCAGGCAGGCGCTGGCGCATCCCCTCCAGAACGGTTTTCTCTGTCCCGGCCCCTGCACCCGGCATTGTGATCGACATGCTGGCAGGATCGACAATCGAATAGTAACCCGCTTCATCTTTTATCTGGGTGAGCGTGTAGCTCAGCGTCAGCCCGGGAACGGTTTTTCCCTGCGGGGTCCACGCAGCGGTGGCGCGATAAACGGTATGCGCTGCCGTCCGGCTCATAACCGTCCCCCTGACTTCAAGCCGGGTCGGCAGGATGTTCTTTCCGTCCCCGGGGAGGTTCTTAATACAGACCTGGGTACTTCCCGGCGGATAGGCATCGTCCAGGCGTGAGGCTTCCTCATAGGTCGCGGCACGCGGCGACACGGCGACACGGCGACACGGCGGTCAGCATGGCAGTGCAGCAGAACAGGTATGCTGGTCATTTCATTTTTTTATTATCCCTCCGTGGAGTTGTCTACAGGTGCACCCAGATCGGGAAAATCCTCGGTCTCTGTTTGAACTTTTGCCCCGTATCCGGACGACAACCTGCTGATGCCAGGCTCTCAGCAACTTGCGCAGGGGTCAAAGTCCTGGCCCTCTCTTTTTTGGTGGGGAAGAGGCTGTGTCTGGAGTTTGTGGCAGACTAGCGTTTAAAATTTCTTTTTGAGTCAGAGTCCAGGCTTGATTTAGCAGAATGTCTCTGACTTCTCCGTTGCCTTCAGGAGACTTTGGCATTTTAATATTATCGGATTCGGCACGCTTATAGGTGTAATCGTTCATTTCCCTGAGATTCCCGTTTGGCATGATCTCTAATAACCCTCTGTCCGAATGAGTAACAATATTCCTTTTGGTTATTTTTACGTGTCCCACAATCTGTATTGCCTTTTTAATACAGAGTTCATGCATCTCAAAAACACCAGCCATCTTTTGGAGGATAGCTTTCAACAATGAATCCTCACTCACCTTTAGTAAAATATTGTTATTATTATATATAAAATAATATTCTATTTTATAGTATATGAATGCAATTACCGTACGCCCTTACCGGCATGATCCGACTTGTCCTGATACGGCAGTAACCGGAAACGTAGCACGGCGGCGGGGCGGGCGGAAGCGGCAGATCTGTGGCCTGTTGTCGCTGACGCATCCCGTATGTAGTGTCTCAGACAGCTAATCGAGCCACTATATACAGTATGCTGCGCAAAAATCCGCCTTGTGAGCCCGAAGATCCGGTTCTGCCTTTTTTCGGATCCCGGATGACAAAACGCATGATATTTCCTGTAAATGCAATTATTCATAACATTTATATTCATATATGTTAAAAGTGCGAAATTAGCATCAGTTGTTGGTTATTATTAAGATTTCAGCAACAAACCGTATCCCACCCGCTTCGTTAAAAAAACCGAAGGTCATCAGAAGCGCTCACTGATCGTTCCGGGCTGAGACGGTGGCAGCGTCACGGGTAATGTCTCTATTTTATTGGTCGTGAGGAAGGCCGGATAATGGCCAAACTAAGAAGCCATAGCATTGGGGGCAGCCTGCTGATCTGGTATGATCGAGCAGAGGCTCATCTCAATGAGCAATCCCCGCAACAAATTTTTTCGGGGTGCAACAGACCCTTTAGTGTCCAGGCCTGAAAAAAAAGAAAGCACGGTCTCTGAGAGACTACGGTCCTTACGCAACCATACCGGTTAGCGAGCTTTATATTTTCATTATGACTATCTGTATAACAGGGGAATGAATGTGATTAAAAAAATATGCGAAGTGATTGATGGAGAGTATGTCTGTGACATTGATATCAGTGTGGAAGAATGGAAAACTTTATTAACAAATGATAAAGTTTTTGACACAAAAAGTATTGCAGCGTTAAAAAAATGGTTTATTGAGCCAAATCATTCCTGCACATGCTTCGATATTGGTAAGAAGTACGACCTGCACAGCATGAGTGCTAATGGAGTCATAAACGGACTGGGTGGCAGAGTTCAAAAAGAACTTGGTAGATTCGAGGTTAAAGGTGTCGGAAATATCGCATCCGGTACAAAATTCATTACCGTAATGAAGAGTAAAGAAATCGGCGGAAAACCCAAAAGAAACTTATGGACAATTCGTGAGGAACTTGTTCAGGCAATTAACGAACTGGATTTTTTTGGTACAACAGAAATGGCCAGCAGTGAGTATTACTCTGACGATGAGTTGATCAATGCCATAGAGAAAAGTAATATCTTTGACAACGTTCAGACGTTTGAATATACAGGGGAAGCCAAACCAAAGAAAAATGCAATAGAAGTAAAAAATGGCCTCTCGTATCCCAGGAGTAAAGGCGTATCCCAAAATGCGCTGAATAAAGCAGGTTACAGATGTGAAGTCGATAGTGACCACCCAACATTCAGAAGGCGAAATTCATCCTTAAATTACACAGAACCTCATCACATTGTACCTATGTCCAGGCAAGATGCTTTTGACACATCTCTTGATGTTGAAGAAAATATCATATCTCTGTGTTGCAATTGCCATAAACAAATTCACCTTGGTCAGGGTTATGAAGATATGCTGAAAGAAATATACACTGCGCGAAAAAGGTTATTAAAAAAAGTTGGTATTGATATATCACTGGAAAACTTGATTCTTTATTACAAAATGGAAAGTAAGTGAGATTCAAACGAGAGTGATACCTTCGTTTTATTGGTCGGGATGAACAGCAGATGATGTTTCCGGCAAGTATCGGGTCCAGAAACTTTCTGTTAAAAAAGAGGTAAAAGTAGTCTTGAGCCCTGACTGCGAATTGCCATTGCGCATGACCAGAGAACAGGACGAACCCCTGCCAAACCCAGGCATGAGAAACACCTTTAAAACATAGACTTAATTAAAATCAGCAATTCCCATCGAAATAATAAGCAAGCAGAATTGGCTCAGGTGAATTTCACTCGGTGCAGTGCATGCGTTGGGGGGGTAAAAGGAAAAACCCGAAATGAATCGGGTTTTGATTAATTAACGATTAACAGGTTCCCGTGCCCGGGAACACTCTGACTGTACGCGCAATATATTATTTCCGCAATCATTATTTTTGATTACCAAGCCATTTATTCATCTGCTCAATTTCACCTTTTTGAGCTTTAATGATGTCCTGCGCGAGCTTTCTCATTTCCGGATCTTTTCCGTATTTTAGCTCGGTCTCAGCCATTGCTATTGCCCCTTCATGGTGTGCTACCATGCCTTTCGCAAAAGCCTTGTCGGGATCGGACTCTTTTACAGCGGCCATCATTTTGTCATGCATACCTTTCATGCCGGACATATATTCCTGTGACGATGCCGATGAGGATATATCTGACATTTTCATTTCTGAATGTTCTGCGGAAATCGCTGGCAGGGATAACATCAGTATAACAAAAAGCGAATTTGTGATTTTCATATAATAAACCCTTTCAGATGGTTACCGGATAAGTTTAGCTGAGTCAGACAAAAAAGCCCCCTGAAGGGGGCAAAAAATAACAACATATCCGTATAAGGGACAATCTATCAAGGAAAGGGTAACCGCACGGAAACTTCAGTTGTCATCAGCCCGCATTGATCATGCGGCGGTGTGCATCAGCCATAGCCTGATGGGGGCCGGACTGACCGTTATTCGTAAATTCATGGGCAACAGCTGCTCTTTCATGTTCATTCATCGCCGCAAACGAAGTCGCCGGACGGGAAGCGTTAACGGTGCCAGTTCCCATCATCTTCTGATGACTTTCCGCCATTTTTTTATGTGCATCTGTTGAACCATTGTTCATGGTTTCATGAACAATAATAGCCTGTTCATGCTGATCTATACCGGCCATCCGTGGAGCTGCCCCCTGGATGGCGGCTGGAGTTGAAGAAGACTGCATCTGATGGGCCGGAGCCTGAGCATTATTGACACGCTCATGGATATTTACAGTTTCAGTGGCCCAGGCCGTAGAAATTAAGCTCAAACCTAACACTGATGCTAAGACGATATTTTTCATGGTAACTCTCCATTTCTGAATTAGTGATGTCCGTGAATTTCGATCTGTGTCCTCAGTAGTACAACTGACAACTCTACAGACCGTATTCCGCCGGGATGAGGCTTTAATACAACTCCTGGCTTGTGCTGATGCCGTGTATGGATGAAGTAATAATGCCTTCCTGATAAGTTGCACTAATTATATCGAATGGCTTCTGTTTGCTGCATGACAGGCTAATGACATCTTTGTCATTTAAATCTTTATTCTCAGTACTGGGTTTCCGGAATCATTTTCTCCAGTCTGGGCACGGATAGGATAAAACGAGTTGAACGTACGTCCGATTCCACCTGCACTCTTCCGTGATGTGCTTCCACGATGGACTTCACAATCGCAAGGCCGATGCCGCTGCCTTCTCCTTTTCGTTGTCTGGACGGATCTACCCGATAAAAACGGTCAAACAGCCTTGATAAATGCTCTTCAGGGATTGGTTTCCCCGGATTTTCAATCACAAGGTCAAAAAAGCTCTCCTGCTCTCTTATTGAGACGGTGATTGCCTGTCCCTCCGGGGTATAACGCAGGGCATTGGATAACAGATTATTGATCGCCCTTCTGAACATTTGTGGATCTCCCTCAACCAGGCAGGGCATCCCGTTAAATTTGAGCGTGATATTGCGTTCTTCGGCCCAGGCTTCGAAAAACTCGAAGACTTTCATGACTTCCGCTCTGAGGTCAAACATGACCCTGTCAGGTATCAGCTGATTATTATCTGCCTGTGCCAGGAACAGCATATCGCTGACCATTTTGGTCATCCGGTTATACTCTTCAAGACTGGAATAGAGGACATCCTCAAGTTCCCTCTGTGTTCGATCCTGACTCAGTGCGATTTCAGTCTGCGTCACCAGATTGGTGATGGGCGTTCTGATCTCATGCGCGATATCGGCAGAGAAATTGGCCTGGCGGGTAAAGACATCCTCAATCTTTCCAATCATATGATTGAACGAGATAACCAGTTGCTCCAGCTCAATGGGAACGCGTGTCGGTTCCAGTCGCGCATCAAGATTCTCGGAGGTGATGTTTTTAATGGCATTGCTGACATTACGAAGGGGCAGGTGCCCCTGACGGACAGCGATTCGAATGATCAGAACAATCAACAGGCTTATCACGACGGCAATCGCAATCAGGTTCTTTTTCAGCGCATCGAGGTAATGGAGATGGAAATTAATGGATAGGCCAGTCAGCATGACATAGTTCTGCTGTTTGCCCTGAAATATCGCCTGACCAGAGGAGGCGATAATCCTGTATGTTTCCATCTTCATTTCGGACCCGGTATCCATCGGTCCCGCAGGATCCTCCACCGTCCAGAGAAAGACATCCCGTGCGCGGCTGTGCTCGCTAAAATCTGCTGAATTCACTGCCGGGCGTAGTGCCGCCCCCTGAGCTGAGCTAAAGAGCACTTCACCCCTGGGATTGAGGAGCAAAAGGGCAACGTTGCGGTAGCTGGCAATTGATTCCTTTATTTTGCTTATTTTTTTTTTTTCATCCGGATCCACCGGGGACTGCAGTATACGGTTCAGTGTGGTGCTGATTTGTTGAAGATCGCTGACATCCTGCTCGGCAAAATGATTTTCAACAGAATGCAGCATAAACCAGGTGAAGGCGATAAAAGCCAGTATCGTGGACAGGCTGATAAAAAAGGTCAGCCGCAGAGCGAGTGAGAAAGGGCGTCTGGAAGGTTTGCTATGCATCCGGGACCTCCAGCATGTAGCCCACGCCCCGGACTGTCTGGATCAGCTTTGTCTCGTAATCGTTGTCTATTTTAGCGCGGAGTCGCTTTACTGCGACATCGATCGCATTAGTGTCGCTGTCAAAATTCATGTCCCAGACCTGAGAGGCAATCAGGGAGCGGGGAAGAACCTCTCCCTGATGGCGAATGAAGAATTCCAGCAGGCTGAACTCCTTACTGGTGAGCACAATGCGGTTTCCGGCGCGACTGACTTTTCTGGATACGAGATCAATCGAGAGGTCAGCCACCTTAAACTGGCTTTCCGTGATCATCGTGTTTCCCCGCCTCAGAAGGGTTCTCACCCGGGCGAGCAGTTCGGCAAACGCAAAGGGTTTAACCAGATAATCGTCCGCACCCAGTTCCAGTCCTTTGACCCTATGTTCGATCGTGCCGAGGGCTGTCAGCAGTAAGACCGGCATACCCTTTCCGGCAGTGCGCAGCATGCGGATGATATCCCAGCCGTTCACATCAGGTAGCATGATATCCAGAATGACTAAATCATACTCGGCTGTCATGGCGAGATGATATCCGGTAAGACCATTATCAGCGTGATCCACTACGAACCCTGTCTCTGTAAGCCCTTTGCTGAGATATTCACCTGTTTTAATTTCGTCTTCGACGATCAATATTTTCATCTTGCTCCCCGGCTGGCTGCTAATGTCATTCTATTGCGCCCACGATCGTTATCAACGGATTACAGCAAAAATGACAACATTGTCATTATCCTGTCACTCGGCAAACAGAGAGCGTTAGGTAAAGTACCCCTATCAATACTCTGGACTTCATTTGAACCATTTACCAGGTCTGCCTGGACGAGAAGCGTTATGTTCAAATTAAAATTACTCAGCATTAGCACGATATTCATCCTGGCAGGCTGCGTGTCGCTTGCGCCTGAATATCAGCGGCCCGCAGCACCGGTACCCCAGCAGTTTTCACTGTCCCATAACAGCCTGACGCCAGCGGTAAATGGCTATCGGGATACGGGCTGGCGTAACTTTTTTGTCGATCCCCAGGTTACCCGGTTGATCGGTGAAGCTCTGACTAATAACCGTGATTTGAGAATGGCTGCCCTGAAGGTTGAAGAGGCCCGAGCCCAGTTCAACGTCACGGATGCAGATCGTTATCCCCAGCTGAATGCCTCATCCGGGATAACATACAGCGGTGGTCTGAAAGGTGACAAGCCGACCACACAGGAGTACGACGCGAGACTGGAGCTCAGTTATGAGCTCGATTTTTTCGGCAAACTTAAGAACATGAGTGATGCTGACCGCCAGAACTACTTTGCCAGCGAAGAAGCCCGTCGGGCCGTACACATCCTGCTGGTCTCCAACGTTTCACAGAGCTATTTCAGCCAGCAACTGGCGTACGAACAACTCCGTATTGCGCGGGAAACGCTGAAAAATTATGAACAGTCCTATGCTTTCGTTGAGCAACAGCTCGTGACCGGGAGTACGAACGTTCTGGCACTTGAACAGGCGAGAGGACAAATCGAAAGTACCCGCGCCGAAATAGCCAAACGAGAAGGCGATCTGGCTCAGGCAAACAATGCCCTGCAACTGGTGCTGGGAACGTACCGCGCACTTCCGTCAGAAAAAGGGATGAAAGGCGGGGAGATCGCACCAGTAAAATTGCCACCAAATCTATCTTCACAAATTTTGCTGCAGCGACCGGATATTATGGAAGCGGAATATCAGCTGAAAGCGGCTAATGCCAATATTGGCGCAGCGCGAGCGGCCTTTTTCCCCTCCATTACCCTGACCAGTGGTCTTTCCGCAAGCAGTACGGAGCTGTCAAGCCTGTTTACGTCAGGAAGTGGAATGTGGAATTTTATCCCTAAAATTGAAATTCCTATTTTTAATGCTGGCAGGAATAAAGCCAATCTGAAGCTGGCTGAAATTCGCCAGCAACAATCGGTGGTTAATTACGAACAAAAAATTCAGTCAGCCTTTAAGGATGTTTCCGACACGCTTGCACTGCGCGACAGCCTTAGCCAGCAACTTGAGTCACAGCAGCGTTATCTTGATTCACTTCAGATAACTCTCCAGCGTGCCAGAGGATTATATGCAAGTGGTGCTGTCAGTTACATCGAAGTGCTGGATGCAGAACGTTCCCTCTTCGCTACGCAGCAAACCATTCTCGATCTTACCTATTCCCGACAGGTTAACGAAATTAATCTGTTTACCGCGCTGGGTGGCGGTTGGGTAGAGTAAATTTATTTAATTAATCAGGAAATTAAAAATGCGTAATTCACTTAAAGCCGTTTTATTTGGTGCCTTCTCTGTCATGTTTTCTGCCGGTCTTCATGCTGAAACACATCAGCATGGCGATATGAATGCTGCCAGTGATGCTTCGGTACAGCAGGTTATCAAGGGCACCGGTGTCGTTAAAGACATTGATATGAATAGTAAAAAGATTACCATTTCGCACGAAGCAATCCCTGCTGTGGGCTGGCCTGCAATGACCATGCGCTTCACTTTTGTTAATGCAGACGACGCTATCAATGCCCTGAAAACCGGCAACCATGTCGATTTCTCGTTTATTCAGCAGGGCAATATCTCCTTACTCAAAAGCATTAACGTTACGCAATCCTGATTATCAGTCCGGAGCGAATACATCCAGTGCGCCTGAACATTCATTAAGGGATTACTGTGAATGAATGATCGGGCGCATATGCCAGGTGTTTTGATTTTTCAGCGAGAAATTGTATGGCTTCTTTAAAGATAAAATATGCTGCAATAATTATCAGCAGCCTCATAGCAGGAGGGCTGATATCGGTTACTGCCTGGCAGTATGTAAACTCATCACAAAAAACAGTACAAACCGAACAAAAGGCACCGGAGCGAAAGGTACTTTTCTGGTATGACCCGATGAAACCGGATACCAAATTTGATAAACCCGGAAAATCTCCCTTTATGGATATGGACCTGGTGCCAAAATATGCTGATGAAAGCGGCGATAAAAGCAGTGGCGGGATCCGTATCGATCCAACGCAGGTTCAGAATCTGGGATTAAAAACGCAAAAAGTCACGCGAGGAATGCTGAATTATTCTCAGACAATCCCGGCTAATGTCAGTTACAACGAGTATCAGTTTGTCATTGTGCAGGCGCGCTCTGACGGTTTCGTCGAAAAAGTGTATCCCCTGACGATTGGCGATCATGTGAAGAAAGGCACTCCGCTTATCGATATCACCATTCCTGAATGGGTTGAGGCACAAAGTGAGTTCCTGCTGTTATCCGGTACAGGCGGTACGTCAACCCAGATAAAAGGGGTTCTGGAGCGACTTCGTCTAGCTGGTATGCCGGAAGAGGATATTCAAAGGCTGCGTTCAACCCGCACAATCCAGACCCGTTTTACCATTAAAGCACCTATTGATGGTGTCATTACTGCGTTTGACCTGCGCACCGGAATGAATATTTCGAAAGATAAAGTAGTGGCTCAGATTCAGGGGATGGACCCGGTCTGGATCAGCGCTGCAGTGCCAGAATCTATCGCATATCTGCTGAAAGATACGTCGCAGTTTGAAATTTCGGTACCGGCTTATCCGGATAAAACATTCCATGTCGAAAAATGGAACATTCTTCCCAGCGTGGATCAGACAACCCGTACGCTTCAGGTCCGTCTCCAGGTTTCTAATAAGGATGAGTTTCTCAAGCCGGGCATGAATGCCTATCTGAAACTGAATACCAAGAGCCAGGAGATGCTGCTGATACCAAGCCAGGCCGTTATCGATACCGGCAAAGAACAGCGCGTGATTACTGTTGATGATGAAGGCAAGTTTGTGCCGAAACAGATCCACGTTCTGCATGAATCACAGCAACAGTCCGGCATTGGCTCCGGCCTGAATGAAGGCGATACCGTGGTGGTCAGTGGCCTGTTCCTCATTGACTCCGAAGCCAATATTACGGGCGCGCTGGAACGTATGCGCCACCCTGAAAAAACAGAAAACAGTATGCCAGCAATGTCTGAGCAGCCTGTAAATATGCATTCAGGGCACTGAGGAGACGACGATGATTGAATGGATTATCCGGCGCTCTGTCGCCAACCGTTTCCTGGTCATGATGGGCGCACTGTTTCTCAGCATCTGGGGCACATGGACGATAATTAACACGCCGGTCGATGCGCTGCCTGACCTGTCAGATGTGCAGGTCATTATTAAAACCAGCTATCCCGGACAGGCCCCGCAGATTGTAGAAAACCAGGTCACCTATCCGCTTACCACCACCATGCTGTCCGTACCTGGCGCAAAAACCGTGCGTGGCTTTTCACAGTTCGGTGATTCGTATGTGTATGTCATTTTTGAAGACGGCACCGATCTGTACTGGGCCCGTTCGCGCGTGCTGGAATACCTGAATCAGGTTCAGGGCAAACTGCCTGCGGGTGTGAGCTCTGAAATCGGCCCGGACGCCACGGGAGTGGGCTGGATATTTGAATATGCCCTTGTCGATCGCAACGGAAAACACGACCTTTCAGAACTGCGCTCTCTGCAGGACTGGTTCCTGAAATTTGAGCTGAAAACCATCCCGAACGTGGCTGAGGTCGCTTCGGTTGGCGGCGTGGTGAAACAGTACCAGATTCAGGTCAATCCGGTAAAACTGTCCCAGTACGGTATCAGCCTGCCCGAAGTGAAACAGGCACTTGAATCGTCTAACCAGGAGGCCGGTGGCTCATCCGTTGAAATGGCCGAAGCGGAGTATATGGTCCGTGCCAGCGGTTATCTTCAGAGCATTGATGATTTTAATAACATCGTCCTGAAAACAGGTGAGAACGGCGTGCCGGTTTATCTGCGGGATGTTGCCCGCGTGCAGACCGGGCCCGAAATGAGGCGTGGTATTGCCGAGCTGAACGGCCAGGGAGAAGTCGCTGGCGGCGTGGTGATCCTGCGGTCGGGTAAAAATGCGCGCGACGTTATCACGGCAGTGAGGGATAAACTGGAGACGCTGAAGGCCAGCCTGCCGGAAGGCGTTGAAATCGTGACCACCTACGATCGCAGCCAGTTAATCGACCGGGCGATTGATAACCTCAGTTCCAAACTTCTGGAAGAGTTTATCGTGGTGGCCATCGTCTGTGCTCTGTTCCTGTGGCACGTACGTTCTGCCCTGGTGGCGATTATCTCTCTGCCGCTTGGCCTGTGTATCGCCTTTATCGTCATGCACTTCCAGGGACTGAACGCCAATATCATGTCGCTGGGAGGGATAGCGATTGCCGTCGGTGCGATGGTGGATGCCGCCATTGTGATGATTGAAAATGCGCACAAACGGCTTGAGGAGTGGGATCATCAGCATCCGGGTGAGCAGATTGACAACGCCACCCGCTGGAAGGTGATTACCGACGCCTCCGTGGAAGTGGGACCCGCGTTGTTCATTAGCCTGCTGATCATCACCCTGTCCTTTATTCCTATCTTTACCCTGGAAGGGCAGGAAGGTCGTCTGTTTGGCCCGCTGGCATTCACGAAAACGTACTCCATGGCGGGAGCGGCCGCACTGGCCATCATCGTCATTCCTATTCTGATGGGATTCTGGATCCGGGGGAAAATTCCTGCCGAGACAAGTAACCCCCTGAACCGGGTGCTGATCAAAGCGTATCATCCTTTGCTGCTGCGGGTCCTCCACTGGCCAAAAACAACCCTGCTGGTTGCGGCCTTGTCCATTTTCACGGTTATCTGGCCACTGAGTCAGGTGGGCGGTGAATTTCTGCCGAAGATTAACGAGGGCGATCTGCTGTATATGCCGTCGACCTTGCCTGGCGTCTCTCCGGCAGAAGCTGCAGCGCTCCTGCAGACAACAGACAAGTTAATCAAAAGCGTTCCTGAAGTGGCTTCTGTATTTGGCAAGACCGGTAAAGCAGAGACCGCAACGGATTCCGCGCCGCTCGAAATGGTGGAAACCACGATCCAGCTCAAACCTGAGGATCAGTGGCGTCCCGGCATGACAATTGACAAGATTATTGATGAACTCGACAGGACAGTCCGTTTACCGGGTCTGGCAAACCTCTGGGTGCCGCCTATCCGTAACCGTATTGATATGCTCTCAACCGGGATCAAAAGCCCGATAGGTATCAAAGTGTCCGGGACTGTTCTGTCCGATATCGACGCGACGGCGCAGAGTATCGAGGCGGTAGCCAAAACCGTGCCTGGCGTGGTGTCTGTCCTGGCTGAGCGACTTGAGGGCGGGCGCTACATCGATATCGATATCAACCGGGAGAAAGCCTCCCGCTACGGGATGACGGTAGGTGATGTCCAGCTGTTCGTCTCTTCAGCAATCGGAGGTGCTATGGTGGGTGAGACGGTTGAAGGGGTGGCCCGGTACCCTATTAACATTCGCTACCCGCAGGATTACCGGAACAGTCCGCAGGCGCTGAAACAGATGCCGATCCTGACCCCGATGAAGCAGCAGATCACGCTGGGCGATGTCGCGGATATTAACGTCGTTTCTGGACCAACCATGCTGAAAACCGAAAATGCCCGGCCAGCCAGCTGGATTTATGTTGATGCCCGCGGCAGGGACATGGTGTCGGTGGTTAACGACATTAAGACGGCCATCAGCGAGAAAGTGAAACTGAGACCGGGAACCAGTGTGGCATTCTCCGGACAGTTTGAACTGCTTGAGCATGCCAACAAGAAACTGAAGCTGATGGTGCCGATGACGGTGATGATCATTTTCATCCTGTTGTATCTGGCATTCCGCCGGGTTGACGAAGCCCTGCTGATCCTGATGAGCCTGCCGTTCGCCCTGGTTGGCGGAATATGGTTCCTGTACTGGCAGGGCTTCCATATGTCAGTGGCGACCGGAACCGGGTTTATCGCCCTGGCCGGGGTGGCAGCAGAGTTTGGCGTGGTCATGCTGATGTATCTGCGTCATGCCATTGAAGCGCACCCGGAATTGTCCCGTAAAGAGACGTTCACACCGGAAGGTCTTGATGAAGCCCTCTATCATGGTGCCGTACTGCGTGTCCGGCCGAAAGCCATGACCGTGGCGGTGATCATTGCGGGTCTGCTGCCAATACTCTGGGGAACCGGCGCAGGTTCAGAAGTCATGAGCCGTATTGCTGCGCCAATGATTGGTGGGATGATCACGGCTCCGCTGCTGTCCCTGTTCATTATTCCTGCCGCCTACAAATTAATCTGGCTGCGCAGACATAAAAAAAGCGTGTCATAACCCTGAAAGGGCGCCCCCAGTGGGCGTCCTTCTGCACTGATTCACCCTGACGTCAGGGTTTATATCGATAATATACAGAGGTGAGTATGAAAAAAGTGGTTCTAATGGCCCTGGCTCTCGGCCTGTCACTGCCTGCAATGGCGAGTGAAAAAGTCATTGATATGTACAAATCTGAAAACTGTGGCTGTTGTTGCCTGTGGGGCAAAGCGATGGAAAAAGACGGGTTCGAAGTGCGAACTCACGTCATGAATGATCAGGCGCTGTCAGCCCTGAAAGAAAAGCATGCTGTTCCTGCTGGACTACGAAGTTGTCATACCGCGGTTGTAGGTAATTTGATCATTGAAGGCCATGTGCCTGCGGCAACGATACATAAGGCCATGCAGTCTGGTTCGGGTATATACGGTCTCGCCACCCCCGGTATGCCAGCAGGAAGTCCGGGAATGGAGATGGGGGCCCGAAAAGAGGCTTACGATGTTATCGCATTCTCACCGGAGGGCAGTAAAAAAGTCTTCCAGCGAATCGAATAGTCAGCGGAACGGCTGATAACGGGACGCCGGCAGCAGGCACTCTTATGCCGGCGGCATTCGTGGTAATCGCATCCATGACATATCCTGAAGACAGAAAATGCTTCAGATATGCATAAGGAGAGTTACTGTGAAAAATGACAATGCAGTGGAACATAACAACCAGACTGCTTCTGAGCAGACATCATCCCCGGACGAGAGTCACGCATTGCATAAGGTGAGAGATCCCGTGTGCGGGATGGTCATCCTGCCTGACAAGGCGCACAGCAGCATTCGATACCAGGACCATCAGCTTTATTTCTGCTCCGCCAGCTGTGAGAGCAAATTTAAAGCCCATCCCGATCATTATTTTACCGAAGATGCCAGTGAACATCACCATCACCACGACCACCATGAAGTCAGCCCTGATAAGATAAAACAGTCTCACCGCCAGGCGGAGAAAGAGATTTCTGAAGGTGTGTGGACATGTCCGATGCATCCGGAGATACGCCGTAGTGGTCCCGGAAGCTGTCCTGTCTGTGGAATGGCACTGGAGCCGCTCGTAGCTACGGCATCCACGGGGACGAGTGATGAACTTCGCGACATGACAAGACGCTTCTGGCTGGGGTTGTTGCTGGCGTTTCCGGTTCTGATACTCGAAATGGGTTCTCATCTGTTTCCCGCTTTGAGGAATACAGTACCGCCACAGTACAACACATGGCTGCAGTTACTTCTGGCCTCTCCTGTCGTTTTGTGGTGTGGCTGGCCATTCTTCGCCCGGGCCGGAATGTCGTTACGTAACCGCTCCCTGAATATGTTTACCCTTGTTGCAATGGGGACCGGCGTAGCCTGGGTTTACAGCGTCATTGCAACCGTCTTCCCCTCCTGGTTTCCTGCATCGTTCAGAAACATGGATGGCCTGGTGGCCATTTATTTTGAAGCCGCAGCTGTTATTACGGTGCTTGTTCTGCTGGGACAGGTCCTTGAATTGCGGGCAAGGGAACAAACCTCAGGTGCCATTACTGCGCTTCTTAACCTTGCCCCCAAAACCGCCAGGCGGCTGGATCAAGACGGTCATGAAACGGATATTAATGCGGAAGATGTCCTGCCTGGCGATAAGCTCCGCATCAGACCTGGAGAGAGTATTCCGGTCGACGGTATCGTGGTCGAAGGCAAAACAACCGTTGATGAATCGATGGTGACCGGGGAATCTATGCCTGTTACCAAAACGGAGGGTGACCCTGTCATCGGGGGGACCATTAATCAGACAGGTAGTCTTATCATCCGTGCAGAGAAAGTCGGTGATGAAACGATGCTCTCACGAATTGTTCAGATGGTCGCTGATGCACAGCGTTCGCGGGCCCCCATCCAGAGAATGGCTGACAGCGTTTCAGGCTGGTTTGTTCCTCTGGTGATACTTATCGCGGTTGTTGCTTTCATGATCTGGTCTGTCTGGGGGCCCGAGCCCAGGATGGCGCACGGTCTCATTGCGGCTGTGTCGGTCCTGATTATTGCCTGTCCCTGCGCGCTGGGGCTGGCCACGCCGATGTCGATAATGGTGGGGGTGGGCAAAGGAGCCCAGGCCGGGGTGTTAATCAAGAATGCCGAAGCCCTTGAGCGTCTTGAAAAAGTGGACACGCTGGTTGTCGACAAAACAGGCACGCTCACGGAAGGTTCGCCGACGGTGACAGGGATTATCAGTCTCAATCCGGGTGGGGAAACATCTCTTTTGCGTGTAACGGCCGCAGTGGAAAAAGGCTCGCAGCATCCGCTGGGTATGGCAGTAGTTAAAGCAGCACAGGAAAAGGGGATCGCAATACCCGCAGTCACTCATTTCAATGCGCCGTCGGGTAAAGGTGTCTCAGGCGATGTCGAAGGTCAACGGGTTGTTATTGGTAATGAACTGGCTATGCAGGAAAACAGTATCGTTATTGATAATCAAAAGGCCGTTGCGGATACGTTGCGGATGGAAGGCGCTACCGTTATCTATGTGGCCACAGACGGGCACCTTGCAGGCCTGATAGCTATCTCGGATCCCGTGAAAGCAACCACGCCGGATGCGCTTAAAGCTTTGCGTCAGGCGGGGATCCGCATCGTTATGCTCACCGGGGATAACCAGCTTACCGCTGAAGCAGTCGCACGGAAACTGGGAATAGATGAGGTTGAAGCCGGGATTCTGCCGGATGGCAAAAAAGCAGTGATAACCCGACTGAAAGCGTCTGGCCATGTGGTTGCGATGGCCGGAGACGGTGTGAATGATGCCCCGGCGCTGGCAGCGGCTGACGTGGGTATAGCCATGGGAACGGGTACAGATGTGGCAATTGAAAGTGCCGGAGTCACCCTTCTCAAAGGCGACTTGATGATACTGAACAGGGCCCGTCATCTGTCAGAAATCACCATGAAAAATATCCGACAGAATCTGTTTTTTGCATTTATCTACAACGCACTTGGCGTGCCTGTGGCTGCAGGTCTGCTTTATCCTGTGTATGGAATACTGCTGTCGCCAGTTATTGCGGCGGCGGCCATGGCTCTTTCCTCCGTCAGCGTCATTGTGAATGCGTTGCGTCTGAAAAGTGTCAGGCTCGGGAAATAACACTGAGTGAAGGGGCTGTTACGAACAGAAGGAGTCCAGTATGAAAAGTACCACCTATGCGCTTATTGCTGTCGCCGCGATCGCGGCATTTGCCCTCCTGCGCGAACACTGGTCACATGTGGCAGGTTACTGGCCATATCTGTTATTGCTGGTCTGCCCGCTAATGCATCTTTTCCACGGCCACGGAGGGCATGGAGATCATCAACATCAAGGAAGTGAAAACGATAAAAAAAATTAATCCGGCAGACGGGGCCGCGTCGCGGCCCCGTTATCAGTCCAGGTATCGTTCGTAGTCTCTGGCATGCGCAAAGGCATGCTGTTCAAGTTTGTTATCAGCGGGTGCCGCTGCCCGGAACGCCAGTGAGTTAACAGGATTGTTATTAATGACCAGCTCGTAATGCAGATGAGGACCGGATGAACGTCCGCTGTTACCGGATAACGCAATAGCGTCTCCCCGGGTAACCCTGGCCCCTTTAGTAACGAGTATTTTATTGAGGTGGAGATAGCGAGTTTTAACACCGGCTTTTCCCGTTACTTCAACAATTTATCCCATGGTACTGTTGTATTCGGCCCGGGTGATTTTTCCGTCGATGACGCTGACTATTTTCGTGTTCATGGGCATGGAATAATCAATGCCATTATGGGGACTCACTTTTCCCGATACCGGGTTAAGTCTTGCAGGATTGAAAGGCGAACTGAGTCTTGCTGTGGCCGGTAACGGATAATCGAGACTGCCTTTCCCGGAAGTATCGGAAAG
Source organism: Pantoea agglomerans (assembly GCF_020149765.1). Taxonomy (NCBI): domain Bacteria; kingdom Pseudomonadati; phylum Pseudomonadota; class Gammaproteobacteria; order Enterobacterales; family Erwiniaceae; genus Pantoea; species Pantoea agglomerans. The sequence continues at coordinate 172,869 of NZ_CP083810.1, read as the reverse complement.
GTTATAGAACTTTTTATCTGATATACGATACGCCGTGTAATTAAATGAACCGGACGTAAATTTATAGGCCACGACACGTGATTTTCCCGCTTTCTTTTGCAGTACGAGTTTTAATGATTCATTTTTTTTCAAATGCCGCAGATTAAACCGGGAAGGCAAGGAGCGCTGAAGAGTAGCGATCTCGTTCGATTCCAGCCCCGAGCGGGTGGCTGAAAGGTAGGCATTTTCTTTTACGACATCGGTAGAATACATTTACTGGAATTCGCCGTTAGCATGAACACTGCGGCGTATGCTAGGGGTTTTCAGGAGGCGTGTCATCTGTCAGTTAATCGGGAGCACCGTTGATGGTCGTCATTTTTGTAACATATCTTGTTTCCCGTTTGCTCCTGAAGCTCTGGGAACTGTATGACCAGCCCGACGGTGATGATTAACGGGACTGAAACAGGTTACGGCAGAGCAATATGGGGCTCATGTCCTGCTACGTAACCCGTCAGTAAAGCCCTGCTGCGCACCTGACGCTAAGCACTAACCCGCCTGCAGTTACCAGGTCGAATAAAGCCCGCGAAGCTTTCTTGCCTGCGTCTGATGTGCTTCCGCACCGGCATTATTGACCTGCTCATGCACGAGAGCGGCTTTTTCTCCGGCATTCAGTTCGTTAAAAGAAGAAGACGAGGTCTTTGAATTTGCATCACTGCCGGACAGCATTTTTTTATGTTCCTCAATCATTTTTTGATGCGCATAGGACGCGCTGTTGTTCATAAATGAATGAGCAACAATGGCCCTTTCATGTTCATTCATTTCAGAGAATGAGGGCGTGTTGTTTTTATTAACCCTGTCCGGTAAGTTTTCATGCGTCGAGGAGTTCACATGACTGACGGCTGAGGCATTATTAACAAATCGATGTGCTTCATGGGCAATATCACTGGACTGAGCAAAAGCTGCCCCACAAAATAAAGCTGTAAACGCAGTGGTCGTGATTAATATATTCATGTGTAATTACCTTCTGAGGTACATAAAAGATGTCCTTATGATCATATATAAAAATAATCAACCTGTGGGGAAGATGACGTAAATGTAATACAGCTATGTACATTACACGATTGTAATGAATTTGTTTCTTAAGGTGTGCTTGAATCGCCACGGATAATCTAGACACTTCTGAGCCGTTGATAATACTGGTTTTCATATTCAGCCGGAGGCATTTGCTCGCTCGAACCATGCCGACGCTTACTGTTATAAAACATTTCGATGTAATCAAAAATATCGCTGCGGGCTTCTTCCCGCGTTCCGTAGATCTTTTTCTTTATCCGCTCGCGTTTCAATAACTGGAAAAAGCTTTCTGCAACCGCATTATCGTGGCAGTTACCACGACGGCTCATGCTGCCCTCCAGGCCGTGTGATTTCAGGAACGACTGCCACTCATGGCTTGTGTACTGACTGCCCTGATCCGAGTGAACCAGCACCTGTTTTTGGGGATTACGCCGCCATACAGCCATCAGCAGTGCGTTCAGGACAATGTCCTTTGTCATCCGGGATTGCATGGACCAGCCGATAATTTTGCGTGAGAACAGATCAACAACCACGGCAAGATACAGCCAGCCTTCGTGGGTCCTGATGTAGGTTATGTCCGTTACCCAACGCTCATCCGGAGCATCCGGATTGAACTGCCGCTGGAGCCTGTTGGGCGACACGATACTGGCCTCGCCTTTACGTGCCCGCGGGCTCCGGTATCCGACCTGAGCCTTTATCCCGACACGTTTCATCAGCCGCCAGACCCGGTTCACTCCGCACTGTTGCCCGCTGTCCCGCAGATCCAGATGGATCTTGCGATAACCATAGACGCATCCCGATTCCAGCCAGAATGTCAGCGCCAGTGATATAAGACTTTAATTCACCATTCGGGTTGTCCGCTCTACCCGTCATGCGGTTTCCTTAAGGTTCCCACACCGAAAAGGATTCCAGCATGCTGAGCAGAGAGGACTTTTTCATGATAAAGCAAATGCGCCAACAGGGTGCTTACATTGTCGATATCGCAACACAGGTCGGATGTTCCGAAAGAACCGTCAGGCGATATCTCAAATACCCTGAGCCCCCGGCCCGTAAAACACGCCATAAAATGGCAAAACTCAAGCCGTTCATGGATTACATCGACATGCGGCTGGCGGAAAACGTCTGGAACAGCGAGGTCATTCTCGCCGAAATTAGGACGATGGGGTACACCGGCGGGCGCTCTATGCTGCGCTATTACATCCAGCCCAAACGTAAAATGCGGCCCTCAAAGAAAACCGTGCGCTTCGAAACCCAGCCCGGTTACCAGCTGCAGCACGACTGGGGAGAAGTGGAAGTCGACGTGGCCGGGCAGCGATGCAGGGTGAACTTCGCCGTCAATACGCTGGGGTTCTCCCGCCGCTTCCACGTCTTTGCCGCGCCAAAACAGGACGCTGAGCACACATACGAGTCGCTGGTGCGCGCCTTCCGCTACTTTGGCGGCAGCGTGAAAACCGTGCTTGTCGATAACCAGAAAGCCGCCGTGCTGAAAAACAGTAACGGCAACGTGGTGTTCAACGCCGGCTTCCTGCTACTGGCCGACCACTATGGCTTCCTGCCGCGGGCGTGCCGCCCTCGCCGGGCCCGGACTAAAGGTAAGGTTGAGCGGATGGTGAAATATCTCAAGGAGAACTTCTTCGTCCGCTACCGGAGGTTCGACAGCTTTCCCCATGTCAATCAACTCCTGGAGCAGTGGATAGCAGATGTGGCTGACAGGCGTGAACTTCGCCAGTTCCGGGAGACGCCTGCAGAGCGCTTCGTTGTTGAACAAACACATCTGCAGCCACTGCCAGCAACCGACTTCGATACCAGCTACTTCGATATCCGGCACGTGTCCTGGGATGGCTACATCGAGGTTGGCGGCAACCGCTACAGCGTGCCCGAGTCGCTGTGTGGTCATCCGGTCTCGATCCGGATCTCGCTGGATGACGAGCTGCGGATCTACAGCAACGAAAATCTGGCCGCGACCCACCGGCTCAGCGGGGCTTCATCGGGCTGGCAGACAGTGCCGGAGCACCATGCTCCGCTGTGGCAACAGGTCAGTCAGGTTGAGCACCGGCCCCTGAGCGCGTATGAGGAGCTGCTGTGATGTACGAACTGGAAACACTGCTGAACCGCCTGAAAATGGAACACCTGAGCTATCACGTTGAAAATCTGCTTGAGCAGGCAGCAAAGCAGGAACTGAACTACCGGGAGTTCCTGTGTATGGCGCTGCAGCAGGAGTGGAGCGGGCGGCACCAGCGGGGAATGGAGGCCCGGCTGAAGCAGGCGCGCTTGCCGTGGGTGAAAACGCTGGAGCAGTTCGACTTCAGCTTCCAGCCGGGCATAGACCGGAAGGTCGTCCGTGAGCTTGCAAGTCTGGCGTTCGTGGAGCGCAGTGAAAACGTGATCCTGCTGGGCCCGCCGGGCGTGGGGAAAACGCATCTGGCGGTCGCTCTGGGAGTCAAAGCCGCGGATGCGGGCCACCGGGTGCTGTTCATGCCGCTGGACAGGCTGGTTGCCACGCTGATAAAGGCGAAGCAGGAAAATCGTCTTGAACGTCAGCTGCAGCAACTGAGTTATGCGCGGGTGCTTATCCTGGATGAAATAGGTTATCTGCCAATGAACCGTGAGGAGGCGAGCCTGTTCTTCCGGCTGCTGAACCGCCGGTATGAAAAAGCGAGCATCATCCTGACGTCAAACAAAGGGTTCGCCGACTGGGGCGAAATGTTCGGAGATAACGTGCTGGCGACGGCGATCCTGGACCGTCTGCTGCACCACTCAACGACGCTGAACATAAAAGGAGAAAGCTACCGGTTGAAAGAGAAACGCAAGGCCGGGGTGCTGGCAAAAAGCGCAACGCCAATCAGTGATGTTGAAATGGTGGAAAGCGGACAGCGTTAATGACCAACAGCGGACAATGAAAATGGTGAAAAACGGTCAGTAATCTTGGCGTTGACAATGCACACTTTGTTCGCAGCTCAGCTAAGGCGCGTGTATCGGAGTTATAGTCTGGAATATCAGGCGAACCAGCAATCCGGCGTAAGCTGGCATGTCTCGCCGTCAGAATAAGCAGCGCATATTCTGACTAAAGGACGTGTAAAAAAACCTGTCAGCATGGCTGACAGGTTTGTTGTTATCGGGTCAGTTCGATAATGATGATGACCACACTTATGGCTGAGCGAACTGCCTTCAGAACAACAAGTAACATATTCATATACGTTTGCCTTGTAGTTACTGGTCCGTAGCCTGGCGCAGTCAGCCTTACTCTTCCCGCTGCGCTTTCTCGTGTTGGTTTCAGTACACAGACAACACGTTCAGCCTCGTCCCGGATGGCTCTGAGTACCGTTGCAGTCGGCACGTCGGGAACTTTGTTTGCACTTCCTGGAGCAGCCCCGGCTTGATACGACCGGCCCACTTTTGTTATTCTCACCCACACAGTACACAGACAACATGTTCAGTGTCGTCTGGGGAAGTGATCGGTTTGCGTTGCAGCGCAGACCTGGCTTCCGGGAAAAGATCAGCTTGCAGCTGGTCTTTTTTTTTGTCTGAAACTGACTTTCAGCCATTAATTCACAGCTTGTCCTTTTCAGCTTACCTGTGGATAAGTACTACATATAGTGGGTTCAGAGAGTTACGCCGCTACATGCAGATATAGTATTATTTTTCGACGAGATAACAAGGCAGAAAAATGATGTCTGTGGGGCTTGTATTTTGTGCGGAATTTCCTAACCCCGCGACTTATAAGGCTCAACAGCGTGTCAACTGCCAGGGTAAAAAATTCCAGATTTTGATCGACCGCTGATTTTCCGCTCATCGCAGTGATTCCTGAAGCCTTTTTCAGGTCATCGACAGTCATAAACGCCCTAAAACGCACACACAGGCTGAATAGAGGTTTTTATAAAAAGATCGGGTTTAACGCTGCCGCCTTGCAGGAAAGCTTTGAGGGCAGTTAAGCCTGTGCGGCCCCTGAATGTCAGACTGATAAAAGCGCACAGATAAGCCTCACATTTTAATCGGGCATTTTCCCTTTCGATGGACTCGTTCAGACTGACTTGGCTGAGACCCCTTGACGGAAAACAGCATAGCCATGACTCCTCCGGTAAGAACTATTCCTGAGGCGTGGACGACTTCAGCCAGCTTCTGCGCATCCTGACCAGATGCGACAGCTGGTTTGTGCGCGTGCAGACTGTCAGAGCAGATTTATCGGATGTATCGGTAAGAGTGTTTTGGGCTCTTTTTAGCGTTCATACTGATCACACAGGGCGTCAGAACCGTTATAAATACGGGCCCAGGACGAAGAAAACGACGTTACTTTTCTGGCAAGTTATTCGGCCCGTCACGTTGTGGCGTCATAAGCTTTGCCCGAGCCTGGCGCAGATATTTTGCATTTTTACTATGCGGAGCTGATGGCAGGTGAGCTAAGCAGATCCTGATTCAGGCCATTGCTCGTATCAGGCCAGGTTGCGCGCTGAGCTTTAATCATAATTTGCGCGAGGGGATGTGGCTCCTCAGAGTATGTTGGCTACCCTTCGCCATCAGTTCGGCAACAGGCTAAGGCGGGGTATAAATAGCCCCCTTCTTCTGCAACATAAATTTCTGATAATTTTTGCAGGTTTCGCCGTTCCTGATTCACGTAGCGACGCTTTCTACAGAGCGTTTGTTTATGACGACGCGAGATTTGTCAGGGACGCTGTTTTTACTACAGTCAGGTCACTTTTAAATTAAAACCAGACTACTGCCACGAGGGAGGTGCCACGACTATGCAGCGAGCTGACCGTTGAAATATGTCGCTCGTAAAATAAAAATCTAAATCGTTTCAGTCATCTTCTCTCTGCACCTCTGCAATCAAGTCGCTGAAGGCAATTGTATGACTTCTGGGCTTTTGTCCCGAAGGGAGTTCGGCAACTCTCAGTTTAAGCGGCATGGGGCTGACGATGCCACTGAATATACAGGTTCCCGTAGAAAGAGTGGGTATGGATTCTTCTGTCAGCCGGTCTATGTAAGATACCGACTTTTCGATGGCATAAAGATCGTTCTGGTTAATCAACCGGTGAATAAAGTAATTATGTGCCTGGGAAATAATTGTTGAAGAGATATCATTTGGACGCTGGCTGGAAATGGTAATAAAAACACCAAATTTGCGTCCCTCCTTGATAATCTCTTCAAAGGTTTCCAGACGGTAATCCTTCCAGCTTTCCGTTTCCCGAAAAGAAATATTAGACAGAATATTGTGAGCTTCGTCGATAATCAGATGCAGCGTTGATGGAACGTCAGACAGCTTCTTCAAATTGTAAGCCCACTTTGCAATCAAAAGAGGAAGCGTCTTCTTCATGGTAATGTTTACCATATTGAGGTTAACGACGGTAAAATTGCCCCCATTCCAGAAATCATTCTGCCCGGACGTATCAAAAATCTTGTTTATATCCTTCCGGTTAGCGTTCATTCTGTTTATAACGGGAGACAGATGTTCTGGATTGGATTTATTAGAGAAAAATTCGTATATGAGCCTGAGCCACATGAAATCAAGAAGACACTCTATCATATCCGTTTTAAATTCAAACGCGCAGGCCAGACTGTAGATATAAGCCCGCTCGACGGCTGCTTCAGAATCAAAGTAATGATGCTCGTTTCTTATTTTCCATTTCTGCCTCCCGGAATGAAACTCTAAATCTGAGTATAACTCCGGGTCATCGCGAAAAATCGGACTGAACATGGCGTTTATCGATTCGCTCTTAATTTTGTCGCCGCTGAACAGGTTATGTTTGATTTTTTTCTTGAGCATGTTTCGCATGAATCCACGCGGATCTGCGCTGCGCATGACTTCTGCCTGAAAATCCAGCACGCGCTTCAGAAACGGCTTCTGCGTTTTATCAGTGGCATCGGTCAACACGGAGAGCATGTCATGTTCAAGCAAAACCTCCCGGGGGAGCGGAAGCTTATCGCCGTTTGCCTGGTGCGTGTTCAGGTTATAAACCGTTTTCTCACCGGTTATACAGTCCGGAGCAGTATATTCACCGTTAAAGTCGAACAGGATAAATTTGCATCTTTCCTTATAGCGGTCACCAAGCATATGCCTTATCTGGGCGGTTCCCGCTTTATAAAGCGCGGCCAGAGTGTTGGATTTTCCGCTGCCGGTGTTGCCGAAAATGGCAATATGCGAGTTAATAAGACCATTGACCGGCAGCGCAATCTCGATATCTTCAAGGTCCGTACGGGTGAACTTCATTACAGCTTCATCAGAATCAGCTATCTGATGGACCGCCTGTATCATTTCCTCGGTTACCACAAAGGCCTCATTGCCAATGAGGGGGAGCTCACGTGAACCGCCAGTGAAAATGCCTCTGCGGTCAATGTACCCCGTCAGGGTTGCCGTCAGGTAACGCCGGTATCGCCAGGCATCACTGCCGCTTCCGGCAGGATTTTTTTCTTCGATAATTCGCTCAGCTTCAACTTTGCCAATCAGGCTCATAAATCCTTTTTTGATTTCAATGAAGCTACCTACAGATACGTTTCGCAGGACTTTCCCCTGATAAAACAGATCGCTGAGATTTTTGTTTTTATCGACAAGGATAATAACAGCGCGTCCGGATACCTCGCAGACCTCGCCAACCCGCAGTACCGCTTCTTCATCCGTAAAATGCCCGCTCACCTCGCGCCTCCCAGATAGCACGTGATAATATTATTCATTGCCGGAAAATCAATGTTTCCCCCCGGACGATAAACAATTTCGACGTTGGAATAATCACGAAATTTCTCCACGAACCCTTCAACGCTGGCCTCATTGAATGCAAATATCAGCAACTTGAGAGTGGCATTGCGCAGGGCCTTTTTGGTCAGCGTTTCAAGGTGCTCATCAGCAAAAGAAAAGCCAAAAACAATCAGAAGGGTGGCTTCTTTATCAAGTTCATTAGAATAGGTTCTCAGCAAATCGTAATAAACATTCTGCAGCAGCGTTTCCTTAAACTTCTCCTTGCGCGGCAGAATAAGGGCATGTTCGAGAACCCACTTTTTCTTTTTTGCTGACGTGGTAAAACTCAGCGGCCTCTGCTCGCCAATGTTATAAACAATCTTTTCTTTGTGATGTTCCCATGAAAGCGATCCGTGAAGCTTGATCAGATTGACGGTAGGGAGTTCGACCTTATAGTTATAGAGATTCCCTGTGGCGCTGATGGAATAATTAAAACTGCCTGCGTCAAATTCCATATCGCCCCAGACATCCAGCCTTTTGGTAAACCCGTCATTAAAAATGATATTTTTATTTCGGGTCGCAGCGTCCTCAATAAATAAATCATAGTTGGTTGTAAAAACGTTAATACGCCTCGGAAGCAGGCCGGTCCGGCGGCGCGTCAGTATTTTTTCCAGGGAAGAAACAAACGCATCATAATTCTTTTGCGTCTGTTCCACGCTGCTGATAACCGTTGGCAGGTAAGGGATGCCGTTAACCCGATTGAGCATACAGTCATGCGGAAGCCAGACCGCTGATAAAAACCCGGCGGCCATATCAAAGTATTCCTTTTCCTTTTCATCATTAATAAGCTGCTGGAGATCCTGCTCGATTGTCCCCAGTACCCGAATAGCCGGGAGCGATGCCCCTGACCCGATGAGAAAGTTAATGTTGGCCGACTGGAATACGCGTTCAAAGTAGTCCTGGTCGCCATCACTGCCGTAATAGGCGCGCTTGACTGCCATCTGACCCGTCCCTGATGCATTAGGATTAATCTGTATCGCTTCATCTTAACGCTGCGCTGAGCATTTTGACATCACTTCTTCATTACCCTGGCATTACCCCATTTATACCAAACATGCAGATCCGGGCCGCAGGCCTTGCGCCACAAGGCCTGACGGGATTTTTAAGGAAAAAAGGATCCTTTACGGGGTTTGGATAACCCTCTATATTGCGGGTAAAGCCAAATTCCGGATCCTTTCTGCGCGATTTATTGATCTGGCTCCGGCCGTCCCGCTGCGGGAAAATAGCCGGATAAATGCACAGACAACGCTACGTGAAAATTACGCCATGAACAGCATCCTTCCCCTGCAGAATTCACCAGAACGCGTCACCGCGCTCGCCTTCGCCCCGGGGGCGGATTTTGCGACCGCGGTGGCGCTGCGGCGCATGGCCACCGCGAACGGGGTCACACCGTGCTACCTGCTGGCGCCCGAGGTCAACGCGCTGCTGCACTATATGCCGGACAGGCGGCACCACTTTCTGTTCAGCACCCTCTGGAACACCGGGGCGCGCATTGGCGAAGCCTGCAGCCTGACCCCCGAGTCGTTTGTGCTGGACGGGCCCAGGCCGTTCGTGCGCATTCTGTCGGAAAAGGTGCGCAGCCGGCGCGGGCGCCCGCCCAAGGACGCGGTGCGCCTGGTGCCGCTCACGGATCCGGGCTACGTGCGTCAGGTCGAGAGCTGGATTGCCACCGAGCGGCCGAAGCGCCGTGAGCCGCTCTGGAGCGCAACCGACGAGACCATGCGCAACTGGCTCAAGGCCGCGGTCAGGCGGGCAAACGAGGACGGAGTATTTTTTTCAATTCCGGTGACCCCGCACACCTTCCGGCACTCCTGGGTGATGCACCTGCTTTACCACCGCCAGCCGCTCAAGGTTATTCAGGCGCTGGCCGGACACAAGGACGCGCGCTCGATCGAGGTGTACACAAGAGTGTTTGCGCTGGACGTGGCGGCGACGCTCGCCGTGTCGTTCAGCGGGGAGGGCGCCGAGGCGGCGGCGGTGCTGAGAAGCCTGCCGCCGGGCTGAACTAGATTTATTAAAAGGAGGAAAAGCAGTGGAAACCGTAGTAACGGAGGCATTTGAGTGGTTGAAAAGGGACGATGCGCCCGTCTGGCTGGCGCTTTTTGTCGTAATGGCCGCGCTGATTATTCATTCTTGGATGGTAAAAGCCGACCCGGCCGGCATTATCCGTAGCCTGCTCAACGTCAAAAAGCGTCGGCTGGAGAACATGCTGAAGCAGAGGTACCTCAATAAGGAAACCCGTACGTTGATAGAGCGTGAACTTCGCCAGCGCAGCCTGTGGAAACTGACCAGGCTTTTCGAACACCGCCTGCAGGATACAGCCGTGCTTTTTACCGCCCGTTTTAACGTTCGTGCTGACTATCTGTCTAAGTGGCGTAACTGGCTTAGCGAACGCGAAGGTCAAATCTGCTTTAACCGCACCTGGTATCAAATTTGCTTGGTACTTTTCTGGATAGGCGCCATGTTCGACACAGCTGTTTGGGGCGGCGTGGTCTATACAGCGGCGCAAAAGCTTAGTGCGGATTACTTTGCACCCGCCCTGTTTTTCTCCACCGTCCCGTGGTTGTTGTGGCTGATATTTACGTGGGTACCTATGCCAGCCATGACCCGTGAAATGGAGCTGCGCCTGCTGGAGTTCAACAAAATATCCCGAGCGTAAAGCTGAATATATTTATATCACAGGCAGTATGTTCTGCCTGTTTTTATCATCCCCGAAACTCTGATCATCAGTGTAAAACCTGAAGGTCAGTCAGTTTATCTGGACGCACACTCTACAGTGACGCTGTCACGTATTAAAACCAGTTCATTATGTTATTTTGCCTGCCACAGCTTGGTTTTTTCCAGACTACAGTAAATAAAAAATTGTAAGGTAAGCTGAGGTTCGGGCCTCAGCCGCACTCGTTGTGAACTCAGGACTAAGCAAGCTGCTGGTTATATAATTTCGAGAATGAATAAAGCCTTATGGATGTGTTGTCGCAGCGAAAAGTCTGCTTTTACAAAGCTACCGTGAATATTCCCGGACCTGACGCTGGCATGCTGAAGCCGGGATCGCTGTCAGGAGCTTACCGGCTCATAAGGCTATTCAAGCTCAGCAGCTTTATTCATAATTTCTGTACGAATATCATGGATATAATTACTCCATGCGAGACTGTACTTACTGATATAGCTTAAAACAGTATGTTCAATGTTAGGTTTGCGCGCCAGATGGTTCAGCCTTTCATAATAGTCATGCCAGTCAGGTAAGCCCTGAATCGATAATGAGTACTGTTTCAGCTTGGTGAACTCTGCACGCTCTTCGACTGTGACATCCGCAGCATCAATGGACTCAAACCATTGTTTATGGTTGTATTCAGGAGCTCCCTTCTGTGGAAAGTCAGTGAGACCGAACTCAAAAATACGGTCCAGCACTAGGCGCCGCTGAGGCCTTTTATCCGTACCGGTCAGGCATTTCTGGATGATTTTGAGTTTCTCCTGTGTGGTACGACAGATATCGCCGTCCAGAATGCACATGACTTTGCTGATATCCTTTCTAGCCAGCATCAGTCCGGCAAGCACGACGGCAGAATTTTCTGCGGCTCCGAACAGTTCCACATCCACCTTGTCAGTAAGGGCCTCACGCTCAAGCAGGACGTTAACCGCCGTACGCGCAAGCTCATCTTCAACAAACACACTGACCATTTCCGGCTGGATGTCACTGAGTTGCCGTAATGCATCAGCAGATACGCCCGGAAAGGCCTGCACGCCGGTCCCCATATTGAAAATGCTGACGATATTGATGAGTCTTTTAAACTGAATGACGGATTCCCGGTGAGTTGAAAAGACGATTTCCAGCAGGGAACTGTCGGCTATTTCAATGAGCTCGCTAACCAGTCGCTTAAAAGCTTTCTCATGCAACAGCACATCCAGCTCGTCAATCAGAAGCAACCCGTTAGGATGAAGCAGAGGATCGTGGGCTGCCCGCAGCACTTCATAAACGCGCTTTTCACCAGCGCCCATCGTGTGTTCAGTATAGGTAACACCATTCTTGGTGAGCTTGATAAAGGAATAATTGCCACGACCAGACGTACATATCATCAGGTCAGAGTAATTTGCCTCCATCACCCGGCTCATGGAGTGAAGAATTTTTGTTTTCAGATGTGGAGGACCAAACGGTACGCTGCGGTATTTAGAGTGTCGGGAAGCGGCTAAATCGTCAGAAAGGGTGCCGAGTGTCTGTAAGCCAAGGTAAAGGGATTCCTTGACTGGACGACGCTCATATATCGGCATCCATCGTTTTACTTTTTTGTAATCCTGACTGAAAACATCGTTTGGTGCCAGCGAGGATGTGAACAGGATTCTGGCTCCGTTATTCATCAGAGTACCTGCATAGTACTGAGCCTTAAAGCCACTGTCCCGCCAGTTATTTTCATCATGAGGCGTAAAAAAATCTGAAAACTGGTTATTTTCTTTGGAAGTGGTAGCCCGGGGCCTGTAGCAGCAGGCAAGAGCGTGAATGATCGTCGATTTACCGGAGCCATTCATGCCCATAATGGCGGTGACATTTTTATCGGGTGGAAAATCAATAGTGCAGTTAGTAATACCTTTCAGGTTCTGAATTTCAATTTTCTTTAGCCGCAGCTGAGCGGGAATATTTTGCCTGCCTGCCATTTTTGATTTCCTTTATAAGCGTGGCTTCCGGTACAGGATAATGTACCTCATGGAATAAGAAATATCTTATCTACTTACGCTTTGTCCACATAAAATCATTTCCTCTTTAAATCTAGAGGCCTACTTGCGGCTGATATGAAACTATAAGGCACTCGTTGCTGACATTGCTTCTGTGATACCTATCGCTTCGTTGATACATACCCCGGTGTTCCACAGGGTGGTGAACAGCATCTTGCGGTGCAGATCCGGCACGTATTGCAGCAGGGCACTGATTTCCGGTTCCGGCAGATACTGCGGGTACTCGTCATGCCGGGCCGCTATCTGACGCAGGACCAGCGCCGCGGGATAATCGATGGCCACAGGCAACTGTGCAGGCGGCTAGGCATATCCGTACGAAACGATTTCTGTCATGGTTTCTTTACTGATGATGAGCCGCTGCCGATCATTGCAGCCATAAATTCGCGCTCCTCTTCCTTGCGGCCATTGATAAAAAAAGATTCTTCCAGCTACAGGGAGACTATCGCGGTATCAATGATGTTTCTCACAACCAAAACGGCATTCCTCAGATCATGGACGCAGACGTCAACCCTGGAGCCCGTTCTGATATACCCGTTACGGTGATATAGGTCGTCTCTCAGATCGGTCAGCCCCTGCAGAGGAGAAAGCGGCCAGTCGCACGGAGAATGAAGAACAGCAGTGAAGTATTCTCTGATGTTTTCATGGTTCTGAAATGTCATTCCGGATACAACGAGGCGCGCTACCGGACGAAAGAAAGATATCTCCATTCTGCAGCTTTCTACTTCTCGTTTTTACTGAAACGTACGGACTGGAGATAATACGTATCCCTGAAACGTCGCAGCGGCAAGTCATGGTTGAGAAGGGCGCGCGCAGTACATTAGGAAGGCATCCCTAACAGACACGCTATGTGCAATCCCCAACGTCCGCTTGTGGCACATTACAGATCATCACGAATAGTCATCTTTTTCGCCTGAAGATCTTAGTACCCATCCATCTTTGTCCAATTGCAACGATGATAGCTGATGTTGATCAGGTGTAATGTCATCCGGCCTTCATTGCATGAATGCCGGATAACGGGTTTTGGCTCTTGTTGTCTATAGATTAAATTTAGCCAGTAACAGGAATCACTTTAGCCAAGCAGCTGCTGGTAATGACTCCAACTTATTGATAGTGTTTTATGTTCAGATAATGCCCGATGACTTTGTCATGCAGCTCCACCGATTTTGAGAACGACAGCGACTTCCGTCCCAGCCGTGCCAGGTGCTGCCTCAGATTCAGGTTATGCCGCTCAATTCGCTGCGTATATCGCTTGCTGATTACGTGCAGCTTTCCCTTCAGGCGGGATTCATACAGCGGCCAGCCATCCGTCATCCATATCACCACGTCAAAGGGTGACAGCAGGCTCATAAGACGACCCAGCGTCGCCATAGTGCGTTCACCGAATACGTGCGCAACAACCGTCTTCCGGAGCCTGTCATACGCGTAAAACAGCCAGCGCTGGCGCGATTTAGCCCCGACGTAGCCCCACTGTTCGTCCATTTCCGCGCAGACGATGACGTCACTGCCCGGCTGTATGCGCGAGGTTACCGACTGCGGCCTGAGTTTTTTAAGTGACGTAAAATTGTGTTGAGGCCAACGCCCATAATGCGGGCGGTTGCCCGGCATCCAGCGCCATTCATGGCCATATCAATGATTTTCTGGTGCGTACCGGGTTGAGAGGCTGTGTATGTGAACTGTAACTGCCATGTTTTACGGCAGTGAGAGCAGAGATAGCGCTGATGTCCGGCAGTACTTTTACCGTTACGCACCACCCCGTCTGTAGCTGAACAGGAGGGACAGCTGATAGAAACAGAAGCCACTGGAGCACCTCAAAAACACCATCATACACTAAATCAGTAAGTTGGCAGCATCACCTGATCAACGGTATTGCTTTCCAGACCAACATTCTGGCGCTGAACGCGGCGGTGGAAGCAGCGCGCGCCGGCGAGCAGGGCCGCGGCTTTGCGGTGGTGGCAGGCGAAGTGCGCAGTCTGGCACAGCGCAGCGCCACGGCGGCACGCGAAATTGAAACGCTGATCAATGAAGCGGGGCAGAAGGTCGATAATGGCTCGCGGCTGGTCAGCAGCGCCGGGCAGGCGATGGATGACATCGTGCGCTCCGTCTCTCAGGTGAGCGGCATCATGAACGAGATCGCCAGCGCCTCCGAAGAGCAGAGCCGCGGCATCCTGCAGATCGGCCAGGCGATGACCGAGATGGATACCACCACGCAGCAGAACGCCGCGCTGGTTGAAGAGTCCTCCGCTGCCGCCTCGTCGCTGGAAGATCAGGCGCGACAGCTGGAACAGACGGTGGCCGTGTTTAAAACCGCGCAGCGCGGCTTTGAGCGCAGTCCGGCGGTCAGCGCGCCGCGTCCGCGCGTGCTGACGCCGACGCCGGCCGCGGCGACCGCCTCACAGGGGGGCTGGGAACAGTTCTGAGCCTCAGGCGTGAGCAGATAAGATAAAAAACCCGGCCTCTCCGCCGGGTTTTCTGTTTTTATGGCCTCGCCTTAGTCGTTGGCTACCGCCTTCGCCAGCGCGTCAGGCTCCATCGGCGCCGCCGCCTGCACCAGCGAATCGCGGGTAATTTCCGCGATCGAGCGCGCGCCGGTCAGCGTCATCGCCACGCGTATCTCTTTTTCAAACAGGTTCAGCAGATTGCTGACGCCCGCCTCGCCCGCCGCCGCCAGCGCATAGAGAAACGCGCGGCCCAGCAGCACGGTATCCGCGCCCAGCGCGATCATGCGCACCACATCCAGCCCGCTGCGTACGCCGCCGTCCGCCAGGATCGCCAGTTCGCCCTTTACCGCGTCGGCGATGGCGGGCAGCGCGCGCGCCGAGGAGAGTACGCCGTCCAGCTGGCGGCCGCCATGGTTCGATACCACGATACCGTCCGCGCCGAAACGTACCGCGTCGCACGCATCCTCCGGGTCAAGGATGCCTTTGATGATCATCGGCCCCTTCCAGAAATCGCGGATCCACTCCAGGTCGCTCCACGAGATCGAAGGGTCAAAGTTATTGCCCAGCCAGCCAATGTAATCCTCCAGGTGGGTCGGCTCGCCGCGGTAGGCGGAGATATTGCCAAGATCGTGCGGGCGGCCATGAATGCCGACATCCCAGGCCCATTGCGGATAGAGCGCCGATTGCAGATAGCGGCGCATCGCCGCGTTCGGGCCGCTCATACCGGAGTGCGCATCGCGATAGCGCGCGCCCGGCACCGGCATATCGACGGTAAACACCAGCGTCGAGCAGCCCGCCGCCTGCGCCCGCTCCAGCACGTTGCGCATAAAGCCGCGATCGCGCAGCACATAGAGCTGGAACCACATCGGGCGCTGCATCGCCGGGGCGACCTCTTCAATCGGGCAGAGCGACACGGTGGAGAGCGTAAAAGGAATGCCCTTTTTATCCGCCGCGCGCGCCGCCTGTACCTCGCCCCGACGCGCATACATGCCGCACAGGCCGACGGGCGCCAGCGCCACCGGCATCGATAGCGTCTCGCCGAACAGCTGCGTTTCCAGGCTCAGCGAGGACATATTGCGCAGAATGCGCTGGCGCAGCGCGATTTGCGCCAGATCGTCGCTGTTGCGTTTCAGGGTGTACTCGTCATAAGCGCCGCCGTCGGCGTAGTGAAACAGAAACGGCGGCACTTTGGCTTTCGCTGCGGCTCGGTAATCTTTTGCTGATGAGATAATCACGGTAGTCCTCGCTTACGCTTTACTGTCCGGAATGCGCATACTGCGCGCCCGTCGCGCCTCTTCCTCATGCAGGTTGCGCATGGTGGCGTCAACAAATTCAAGGTGGTGGATAGTGACGCTGCGCGCCCGTTCGGCATCGCCGGCGATAATCGCCTGACAGATCGCCTGATGCTGCACCGCCAGCTGCTGGAAAATCTCCGGCGCGGTGTACATCCGCTGACGGCTCTGCATCACCGACGACTGCAGCAGATCGAACAGACCGCGCATCGCCTGCAGCAGCACCAGGTTGTGGGCGGCCTCGGCGATCGCCAGATGAAAGCGCACGTCGGAGTGGGCAGCCAGGTCGGGATCGTCGCGATCGCTGACCTGCAGCATCATCTGATAGCAGCGCTCGATATGCGCTTTGTCTTCCGGCGTGGCGCGGCGCGCGGCGTGCCACGCCGTGCTGGATTCAATGGCGATGCGCGCTTCCAGCACGTCGTAGCGGTAACCGGGGTCGTCCGCCAGCAGGGTGCTGAGCGGCATCACCAGCCGCGACGCCGACCAGTCCGCCGGGCGTTCGGCAATAAAGTTGCCGCCGCCGCGCCGGCTGATCAGTACCCCTTCGCTGATCAGTTTCTGCAGCGCCTCGCGCAGCGACGAACGGGAGACTGTCAGCTGCTGCGCCAGCTGGCGCTCCGCCGGCAGCCGTTCGCCCGGCTGCAGCCGCTGCTCGTCAATAAAAGCCCTCAGGCGTTGCGCCAGGCTCTCCGCCAGGCGTTGTTCTTCATGCATTACGGGATCATCCACGGGAAAACCCAGGCCTGCAGCGAAGTGATAATCCCCACTATGCAGGTGAAAATCAGGCTGTGCTTAACGGTAAAGCGGAACAGGTCGGCCTCTTTGCCGACCAGCCCCACCGCGGCGCAGGCGATAGCGATCGACTGCGGTGAAATCATTTTGCCGGTAACGCCGCCGGTGGTGTTGGCGGCGACCAGCAGCACCTCCGGCACGCCGATCTGCTGCGCGGTGGTCGCCTGCAGGGCGGCGAACAGCGCGTTAGAGGAGGTATCGGAGCCGGTGAGGAATACGCCCAGCCAGCCGAGAAACGGTGAAAAGAAGGTGAAGGCGTTGCCGGTATGGGCCAGTGCCAGCGCCAGCGTGGTAGAGAGGCCCGAATAGTTGGAGATAAAGGCGAACGCCAGCACCGCGCCGATGGAGTAAATCGGCAGCGCCAGCTCGCGCAGGGTTTCGCCAAAGGCGCTTATCGCCTGCGCGGGGCGCATGCGCAGCCAGATCACCGACAGCAGCGCAGCGATAAAAATTGCCGTGCCGGTGGCAGAGAACCAGTCGAGCTTGTAGATAGCGGCGTAAGGCGTGGCGGTGGCGACCACCGGCGGCATCTTGATCACTTGCTGATGCAGGAACGGCACGGCGAAAGAGAAGACCCAGTCATACAGCGCGCCGCCGGGTGCGAACAGCGCCTTAAACGGCGGAATGCTCCACAGGGTGACGGTCAGCGTCAAAAACAGGAACGGCATCCAGGCGCGCATCACCTGCGCCGCGCTGTAGCGCTCGACGCGCTGCGGTTCGCCGCTTTCCTCCTCGCCAGCAAAGCGGAAAATGCGCGCCGGCTTCCAGACGCGCAGGAACAGCGTCAGGCAGAGCAGGGAGACCAGTGCGGAGATCACGTCCGGCAGCTCCGGGCCGAGGAAGTTGGAGGTCAGGTACTGGGCGATAGCGAAAGAGCCGCCGGAGACCACCACTGCAGGCCAGGTCTCTTTCACCCCGCGCCAGCCATCCATGATCGCCATGACCCAGAACAGCACGATCATGGTCAGGAACGGCAACTGGCGCCCCGCCATCTGGCTGATCGCCATTGCATCCACGCCGGTGACCTGGCCGGCGACGATAATCGGAATGCCCATCGCGCCGAAGGCGACCGGCGCGGTGTTCACAATCAGGCAAAGCCCGGCGGCGTAGACTGGCTTAAAGCCCAAACCGACCAGCAGCGCGGCGGTGATCGCCACCGGCGCGCCGAAGCCGGCGGCGCCTTCCAGAAAGGATCCGAAGGCGAAGCCGACGATCAACATCTGCAGGCGTTGATCTTCGGTAATCGACAAAATGGAGTTGCGAATGATGCCAAACTGGCCGGTTTTCACCGTAATTTTATACACGAACACCGCGGCGACGATAATCCAGGCGATAGGCCACAGACCGTAGAAGAAACCGTAAACGGCGGAGGCGAGCGCCTGGTCGATCGGCATACGGTAGAACAGCAGCGCCACCGCCAGCGCGATCAGCACCGTGATGGTGCCGGCGAGATAGCCTTTCATCCGCAGCCGCGTCAGCGCGAAAAAGAAAAAGAGAATGGGAAGCGCCGCAATCAGGCTCGACAGCCAGATATTATCGAGCGGATCGTAAAGTTGCTGCCAGTTTTGCATGATCCTGATTCTCCAGAAGAGTGCCTGCCTGTAAACGGCAGCGGTCGGGGAGCGCCGCAGTCAGACAGCACGCAGCCGCAAGGCTGGTCAGACCAAAAAGCGCGTAAATGTTAAAGAATTGTTTATCTGGTGCGGGGATGAATGCAATCTTTCGCTAAAACTTTCATTTGAGGCTGGAAGATTTGTCACAAACAACAGGTTTTGGTATGACCAATTTCGCGGGCGTGCAGGCGGCAAAGCGTTTAGCGCCGCTGAAGCGGCCAGCGGGCGGTAGCATCAGGAGCGCCATGAGGCCGCGAAGAGCTATTTCGTGGCGTCAGCCGGTTATCGCATGGCGGAGCAGGAGAGCCCCCGCTAACGAAAAAGGGGCGTTAAAGCTCACCATCGCACGGCGGAAGGGGCATTAAGTATTGCCATCGCACAGCGGGAAAGGGGCGTTAAAGACCGCCATCGCACAGCGGGAAAGGAGGGTAAAGACCGCCACCCCAGGGCGGCTAGATAGTAATATCGTAAGCGCGCGTCGAGCCGTTAGAGTCCGATTGCCCGCCAGCAGTATAAAGCCCGGGGGCCGCCGCCGTTTTATCTATCGCGCGGGTTAAATGGCGCGCTCGCTGCAGATGCATCTCCAGCAGCTGGCGGGTTTGCTGGTTCATTTCGCTGGCCCGTTTAATCATCGGCAGCATGACGCTCCACTGTGCGGCCAGCGCAGGCTGCGGCTGATAGGGGGCAAACAGCTGCAGACGATCTTCCTGCTGTTTCCGCTGTTCGTCATGCCAGGCGACAGTCGCCAGCAGGCGGCTTTTCATATCGGAAAGGTGCTGAAGGGAAACCGGATGGATAGTCGCGCCGCTGAGCTGTTTGATCTCTTCGGCCAGCACGCCATCCAGTTCACTGAGCGTTTCCTGCAGCCTGGTTAAGGCGGCCTGTAAACTCTCCATGAGCGCCTCTGTCACCCCTCTTCAAGGATATTTCGCAGCAGCGCGTCGGCGATTTTATCGGCGTCCATCTGTAGTTCGCCGTTGCGCATCGCCTGTTTAATCTTTTCGACGCGCGCGCTATCCACATCCTGGGTAATGACTCCAACTTATTGATAGTGTTTTATGTTCAGATAATGCCCGATGACTTTGTCATGCAGCTCCACCGATTTTGAGAACGACAGCGACTTCCGTCCCAGCCGTGCCAGGTGCTGCCTCAGATTCAGGTTATGCCGCTCAATTCGCTGCGTATATCGCTTGCTGATTACGTGCAGCTTTCCCTTCAGGCGGGATTCATACAGCGGCCAGCCATCCGTCATCCATATCACCACGTCAAAGGGTGACAGCAGGCTCATAAGACGCCCCAGCGTCGCCATAGTGCGTTCACCGAATACGTGCGCAACAACCGTCTTCCGGAGCCTGTCATACGCGTAAAACAGCCAGCGCTGGCGCGATTTAGCCCCGACGTAGCCCCACTGTTCGTCCATTTCCGCGCAGACGATGACGTCACTGCCCGGCTGTATGCGCGAGGTTACCGACTGCGGCCTGAGTTTTTTAAGTGACGTAAAATCGTGTTGAGGCCAACGCCCATAATGCGGGCGGTTGCCCGGCATCCAGCGCCATTCATGGCCATATCAATGATTTTCTGGTGCGTACCGGGTTGAGAAGCGGTGTAAGTGAACTGCAGTTGCCATGTTTTACGGCAGTGAGAGCAGAGATAGCGCTGATGTCCGGCAGTGCTTTTGCCGTTACGCACCACCCCGTCAGTAGCTGAACAGGAGGGACAGGTGATAGAAACAGAAGCCACTGGAGCACCTCAAAAACACCATCATACACTAAATCAGTAAGTTGGCAGCATCACCAGCCTCTGCTACCTGACCATCGTAATCACGCAGCGTCAGTGAACCTCCGAACAGTTGCTTTATCCTGTACATGGCCGTCTCCGCTATCGAGCGACGGTTGTAATCTGTTGTCCATTTCCACCGGGCATTACTCCCGGTCAGCCGCTGATTCGCTACTGCACGGTTACGGTCTGCGTACTCTACGGGCCAGTAACCCGCTCCTTTTCGGGGCGGGATGAGGGCACTGATTTTCTTGCGCCGCAGTTCATCGTGACAGAGTCGGGTGTCGTAAGCGCCGTCTGCTGCGGCTGCCCTGATTTTTCTGTGTGTCTGCCGGATAAGACCCGGGAAAGCTTCTGAGTCCGTGACGTTGTTCAGAGACAGGTCCGCGCAGATGACTTCATGTGTTCTGCTGTCAACGGCCAGATGCAGCTTCCGCCAGGTACGACGGCGCTCTTTGCCGTGATTTTTGACTTTCCATTCGCCTTCACCAAAAACCTTCAGCCCGGTGGAATCAATCACCAGGTGTGCGATTTCACCCCGGGTGGGTGTTTTGAAACAGACATTAACCGACTTTGCCCGCTTGCTGACACTGCTGTAATCCGGGCAGCGCAACGGAACGTTCATCAGGGCAAAAATGGAATCAATAAAACCCTGCGCAGCCCGCAGGGTCAGCCGGAACAGGCGTTTAATCATCAGGACGGTGGTGATGGCAAGGTCAGAATAGCGCTGAGGTCTTCCCCGTGATGAAGGCGTTGCCGACTCATACCAGGCATGAGTCGCTTCATCGTCCAGCCAGAAAGTGAGGGAGCCACGGTTGATGAGGGCTTTGTTGTAGGTGGGCCAGTTGGTGATTTTGAATTTTTGCTTTGCCACGGAACGGTCTGTGTTGTCGGGAGGATGCGTGATCTGATCCTTCAACTCAGCAAAAGTTCGATTTATTCAACAAAGCCCTGCCGCAACACCAGCACCGCCGCGCGCAGCTTCTGTATGGCGCAACCGGCCTGATGCATGTTTCAACCCGTGACGGGGAATGGGTGGTTCCGCCCCAGCATGCGGTATGGATCCCCCCCGAAACCCTGCATGCAGTAAAGTTTATGGGGGTCACTACGCGTAGCCTGTATATCGAACCCGTATGCGCGGCCAGCTTACGTAACAACTGTCGCTGCGAAGTAATTGCCGTATCACCGCTTTTGCGACAGTTATTGATGGAGGCGGTGGATTTGCCGCCGCGCTATGAAAGCGTACGCGATCGGGCGCTGACAGATTTGATGCTGCTTGAACTGGCGGCAATGCCGGTGCGCGAGTTCGAGATCCCTTTGCCGCAGCAGCCCGCGCTGTTAGCCCTGTGTCAGGCTTTTTTACGCGCGCCAGCCATCCATGATCCGGCCGAACGCTGGGCCAGTACACTGTTCATGAGCGGCAGCACATTTCGTCGCCATTTCCGGCAGCAAACCGGCATGTCGTTTTCCGCCTGGCGTCAGCGAGCCTGTGTGGTCAGCGCGCTGGCATTGCTGCTAACGGGCACACCGGTGAATGAAGTCGCGTTGTCGCTCGGCTATGACAATGGCTCTTCCTTCGCGACGATGTTTCGTCGGGTTACAGGCCAGCCACCTTCATTTTATCATCCGACTTAACAGGCGCGGTTTACCTGCTGCTACCGGGTCAGGCCTGTAGGCTGCCCTGCGCCATTGACTGAACAGACGCATGGCAGTGGCTGTGTTGACGGTAGAATAAGCACTGCATGGCTAGGGTGAAGAAACAATGCTGGAACAATAACGTCCGCTTTGTGCCAGGAGCAGACATGATGGTCACGAAGCCTGTCCGCTGCGTGCCAGGAGGGGACATTACAGATATGGCCGCGCGGTGTCACTTGCGGGGGTTACATGATTTACCTGTAATCAAGTGCAATAGCAAACGGGCAAATATTCTTGAGGCTGCGGGGAAGTGCAGCCTCAGTGATATGACTGTGGAAAGCGGTTTATTATTTCTTTGCTGCTCGAATCAGGCCGTCAAGCCATTCCTGATGACCATTAAGCATTGGGTTCGGGCGGGTATTTGCCAGATCTTTTGCCGGCACTCCGTTCTGTGTTTCCTGCGTTAGGATACGGACCCTGTGACCGGAAAGATCCTCCAGTAGCCACGCATGATGGACATCGAGTCGTTGAGCGGTATCTTTTTCACCGGCCCATCCGTGCCATGCCAGACGAGCAGGTTTACCTTCAGCAGGTGGAACAAACTCCACAACCTGAGCTTCAACTGGGAAACCAAACGTGCTGAAGTAGAAGCGAACCCCATTTTCCAATTCTGGACCTTTGTTGTCATAAAAGCGCACATCGGCGGAATTTTTATAGTATTCCGGCCATAGCAATGGCTGACTCAGGAGCGGCCAGACATCATTGACGTTCAGACCTGAGATGATCATTTCATTAGAAACAAAGTTATCGGTAAAACCCGGAACAAAGCCTTCTGGCCAGTTAATCGCGTTCATAAATTTCTCCAATTGCTATAGTTGAGTGCACTGCGTGTGTCATTACGGCAGTAACGTGATGACAGTGATTATTGGTGCAATGGAGTTATAAGGCGAATTGTCATTACTTATATTCTTAATAAGATAAATTATATCATGACGCGGGATGTTGGCTTACTTCTGCGCATAAAGCACGAATCCACTGATGACTTGGGTCACGATGGGTTCGCTCATGCCAGGCCATGCTTTTGGTAAAGCCGGGTACTTTCAGGGGCAAAGGGAGAATGATGAGATCGTTGTTAGTCAGGACCATGCGGCGAGGTACAACTGCAATCATATCAGTCACTTGTAATATATCAGGTATCATCTGAAAACTATTAACTGACATGCCTACTCGTCGTGTCAGACTGAGCTTAGCCAGTGCTTCATCTGTAACACCGGTGAAGTTACCTTCTGAAGACACCAGAATATGTTCCTGTTTGCAAAATTGTTCGAGCGTCATTTCTGAACTCGCTGCCAGAGGATGATGACGTCGTGCTACGCAGACATAATCTTCTTCATAGAGCGCTCTTCCATGCAGGTCTTCGGGGGTTGTTTGCGGTGTTATCAAAGCCAGATCAACTTCACCCCGAGATAACTGCTGATACATTCGCTCATTGTCCACGGGCCGCACGGCGATTTTAATATACGGTGCACGTTGTTTTAGCTCAGCCATCAACGGAACGACAACAGCCTTAAGTGCATAGTCCGTTGCGACGATGGTATAAGTCAGTTCCACCGTCACGGGATCAAATTTCTTTGGTTTCAGCAGGATAGCGATATCGGTGAGGATTTGTTTTACCGGCGTAGAAAGTTCGTTGGCCCGCATTGTGGGGACCATACCGTGGCTGGTGCGAACAAAGAGTGGATCGTCAAAGTAATCACGCAAGCGAATAAGCATACCACTGACGGCAGGCTGCGTCAGTGAGAGGCGCTGTGCAGCCCGAGTCACGCTTCCCTCATCCAGTAATGCATCAAGGGCCTTAAGAAGGTTAAGGTCGAGGGTTCTGATATCATTTTTCATAATGAACTAGCCTGACAGATATTAAAATTTTAATTCAGGCTAAATGCTCGGGAAAAGGTTGTCTAGAAGGTTTGCGAGTGTTTTCCTTTTGGGGGAACTTCCATTTCTGGATGGTAGGCCTTGTACGGATAAGTCCGCTCTTCAGCTCATAAGGGACAACCATACTCAAATCTCCCACATTGCAGGAGATTTGAGTATGAACACGTCACCGTGGAACAAAGACCGTATCATCGGCCAAAAAAGACCACTTCAGATACCTCATATCTGGGGGATCCGAATCCGGCTTGAACTGGAAGGTAAAACGCGCGATTTAGCTCTGTTCAATACGGCCCTGGACAGTAAACTTCGAGGCTGTGATCTGGTCAAACTCAAAGTATCTGATGTGGCATATTGTAGCTCGGTTTCAAGCAGAGCAACGGTGTTGCAGCAGAAAACCGGTAGCCCTGTGCAATTTGAAATAACCAAAGGGACAAGACAAGCTGTTGCTGCATTGATAAAGCTTGGCAATTTGCACAGTAAAGACTTCTTGTTCCGGTCTCGGGTCGGAACTAACCGGTGATGCTGCCAACTTACTGATTTAGTGTATGATGGTGTTTTTGAGGTGCTCCAGTGGCTTCTGTTTCTATCACCTGTCCCTCCTGTTCAGCTACTGACGGGGTGGTGCGTAACGGCAAAAGCACTGCCGGACATCAGCGCTATCTCTGCTCTCACTGCCGTAAAACATGGCAACTGCAGTTCACTTACACCGCTTCTCAACCCGGTACGCACCAGAAAATCATTGATATGGCCATGAATGGCGCTGGATGCCGGGCAACCGCCCGCATTATGGGCGTTGGCCTCAACACGATTTTACGTCACTTAAAAAACTCAGGCCGCAGTCGGTAACCTCGCGCATACAGCCGGGCAGTGACGTCATCGTCTGCGCGGAAATGGACGAACAGTGGGGCTACGTCGGGGCTAAATCGCGCCAGCGCTGGCTGTTTTACGCGTATGACAGGCTCCGGAAGACGGTTGTTGCGCACGTATTCGGTGAACGCACTATGGCGACGCTGGGGCGTCTTATGAGCCTGCTGTCACCCTTTGACGTGGTGATATGGATGACGGATGGCTGGCCGCTGTATGAATCCCGCCTGAAGGGAAAGCTGCACGTAATCAGCAAGCGATATACGCAGCGAATTGAGCGGCATAACCTGAATCTGAGGCAGCACCTGGCACGGCTGGGACGGAAGTCGCTGTCGTTCTCAAAATCGGTGGAGCTGCATGATAAAGTCATCGGGCATTATCTGAACATAAAACACTATCAATAAGTTGGGACCATTACCGTCTGTGATTATGCTTAAGGGTGGAAAGGCCTGACTCGGCCATACTAAACTCTGGGTTCAGTTTATTCGTTACGGCAGCATGAAGGCATTGTGAGGTTAATATGTTAAGTGAAAAACAAAAAGAACAGGTTAAAGCTACAGTCCCCGTTCTGAAAGAAAACGGAGTGGCGCTGACCGATTATTTTTACAAGAGAATGTTAAAAAACAACCCTGACCTGAAAGAAACGTTTAATATGGGGCATCAGCGAAGCGGTGCTCAGGCCAAAGCGCTGGCTGGCGCAGTGCTGGCGTATGCTGAAAATATTGATAATCCCGGTGTGCTGGCACCGGTTATTGAGCTTATCTGCCATAAGCACGTCAGTTTGAATATACAGACTCCTGATTATGATACTGTTGGCGAAAATCTGCTCCATTCCATCAGTGAAGTGCTTAATATCTCCATGGATGATGAATTAATCAGGGCCTGGGCGGAAGCGTATCAGCAGCTGGCTGATATTTTTATCGCGACGGAGAAACAACTGTATGAGGAGCATAAAAATACCAGCGGCAGCTGGGTTGGCTGGCGTGATTTTATTGTGGACAGAAAAGTCATGGAAAGTGCCGAAATTACATCATTTTATCTTGTCCCCAAGGACAGACAGGCGCTGCCTCCTTATAAACCGGGCCAGTATATCACGCTCCGGGTTATGGTACCTGCCTTGGGGATTAGACAACCCCGCCAGTACAGTCTTTCGAGCAGTCCTGCTGATAATTATCTGCGTATATCCGTAAAACGCGAAGATCCCCGTATCGAAGGGCAGGATCCCGGTTACGTCTCTTCAACGCTGCATAATGCTGTTCAGGAAGGTGACATCGTTGAACTCAGCGCCCCGACCGGAAACTTTTACCTTCTGAACCCGGATAATACGAATGTTCTTATCAGCGCAGGCGTCGGACTGACCCCAATGATATCAATGGTAAACCACCTGCTTGCAGAACATGCGGACCCAAATTTATCTTCTGCTGCCGGTACAGGCGACTCTGCCATCACGGAAAAGCAGTCAGAGGCCAAAAAAGATATTTATTTTATCCATGCGGCCCGCAGTTCAGAGGCCCATGCCCTGCGTGAAGAGCTGGAGAATTTAGCGCGCCGGAACAGAAATCTTCATCTGTTTATCGCTTATGAAAATGTCAAAGAAGGTGAGGTTGCCGGCAAAAACTACCACATGCAAGGACGTCTTAAGCTGGATGAAATGCCTGCTGCCTGTTTACCGAAAGAGGCTGACTATTACCTTTGCGGGCCGGTACCTTTTATGCAGGAGCAATACCAGGCCCTGCTCCGTCTGGGGATCCCACCGGAGAGGATCTTCAGTGAAGCGTTTACCACAGGTGGCGTTCACCTGTAATCCGTAAATCATCCCAGGAAAAGGTGCCTGAGCGTTACCGAAAAAATTATTGCCCTGTAACCGGGACAGGGCGCTGACCGCCGCCCAGCGCTTTGTTCTGCTGTCCCTTTTCCATCTGACAAGGTTTTCCTGTCGTTGCCAGGAGGTACAGGAACGGCTTTTCTGAAAACTTACGCAGGGCACATGAAACCGGGCAGCGTACCTTTCTTACCGTTTGCAGAGGCAGCCTGATTTCAGGCCATGCAAAAAATGAATGCACACAACAAAGCCTGTTAAAAACGTCACGTTTATGAATGACATGTTCACCATGTTCATAAGCGTCCGGAAATACGCGGTTTATGCTGCAGATGAAAAACGGAAACGCTTATGCTCGGAATAAACTGCATTCTCTTTTCTTTTGCAAAATGCCTGACCGGAGCGGGAAAGAAAGTACATTCTGACCCGCTTAAGAATAAGAAATTTATTTCTGTCTGCCCTCTTCCAAAGCTCAAAGATGATTGCGTGGTGTTATCCCGATTAGATCGTAGTCAGCAGATTCATGTTTTATAGAGGGAAGTAAAGCATCTAGGACAAGGCCTCGCCTCAGCATCCCTGGATTTCGCTACCTTCATTGCGTCCCGGGTATGGTAAAAAGTGCCCAAAAAAACGCGATTTTCAACGCCAGGCAGTGATTTACACCCAGCTGTATGTACAAACAAAGCACCCGTGACTTCGAATTGCCTTGAAAGATAAAAATATTTTCCCATATTGCACTCTTATTTTTTTCATCAGGTTCAGGAATTGATCAAACCTCAAAACCTGTTAAGGGTTTTCCATGCTTTTAGCGGCAGGTTCGGCGCAGCTTCAGCGCCTTAGCGTGCCTGAAGTGTCCGGCCGGCCGACCTTTTTAATAAAGCCAGGCGGTAAACCTGTATCGGGTTATCAAATACAATGACCGAGCCGAGGTCTGTATTTACTTGAGCCTGGCCTTTGCGGCGCCCTTTTTGCGGCTCACCTGCCGTCTGGCATAGGCGATGACAGTCATCCAGTCAGGATCTGAACATTTATTCGTAAAGGTATTGAGGTTTTTGAAGAGTTCGGACCACATCTTCAGGTGTAAGCGATTCTGATAATGATAATGATAATGATACTTAAGATTTACCTCCATAGACCTTATGACATCATCCACCAGGTTCTTGATCTGCCTCAAATCCTCTCCGGACTGATGCCTTGCAGCAAGCTGCCTTATCTGAAAAGCATAAACTACAGTATCCAGCTCCACTGTAAACAAAACGACCTCAATTATCAGCTGTTTTCCGCCTGAACCCTAGTCTACTTAAACTTACGAGACCAGTTTTAAATCAACTTTTGTACTGTGAAGAGTAACTGATTTGCCTCCATGTACCATGCCCACCACCGTTAAACATTGAGCCGAAGCATTCTGACGCGCTGTTCATCTTTCATGTCTGATGGGAAATCGGCATCGCTGACCTTTCCCGCCTGGCTGAGTTTACTGAAGAGATTAACCAAACGCTGTAATGTTATTAGCTACCTCGAAGGACTGCCGCCGCATGCTGACAGCATCAGCACTGGAAGTGCAGCGAATGCGACTCGGAGTTGCACCTGCTTTTACCACGTCGCGGGTAATGTTCCGCCAGGCATCTTTCTCCCTGACGCTTGCAGTCGCTGCCTTCTTTCTGTGAGAGCAAGGCAGGCTTCGGTCCCCTGAGCGGTTACCGCATCCAGCATTTTGCCGTTCATGTTGATGATATTAAAAAAGCTGCCAGCCTGTTTGAGTCCGCCGGCGGGAAAGCGTTTTACCTCATCACGACTGCTGATGTTTCCGACCTGAGCTGGAGTCAATAACTTTTCTACTATAGGCGCGACATGGAGCGGTGTTACTGAAGTAATATCACTGACATAAAAGCGGCTTATTGCATATCAGTAAGGCTTTGAGCATGTGTAAGGTGGTTTAAGAAAATTATCTGACGAAAGGCGCAATAAGGCTACCTTCCATTTATTCAACAAGGCCTGCCAATCCGCTTTACATTTCCAGGAAGGCATAACCCCTGTTCTGTAAGGTTGTTATTGTGGTCAGAGCGGAAGGCGTATGTATAACCGAGCCAGCGATCCAGTTCTTTTTATAATGATGCCAGGCGATAGCCTGATCGCATATGCTCACTTTGACTCCCTGGCTCTGAAGGGCCGAAATGAGCTTAAGGTTTGGGTTGTCAGTGCCATATATTTTTTGATAATGCACGTTATCAAGCATCGCCGGCGTTGCGCCACCGTTCACCGCAACGACAAATCTGAGTTTGTTGGTGGGAACCCCGGCTGCAACATAGAGATTAACCACCTGCGCGACTTTTTCCAGGGCCGGATTCGGCAATGATGTGTTGTCTCCGGCCTGCCCCACCTTGAAAACGATTTTATTGCTCAGGTCTGGGGTGGGCTGGAAGGCAGCACTGCGTTCATAGTGGATTTCGCCATAACCCTTCACGGCCGGTGTAATCCAGAAGCCAGCGGACTGATCGTTTGAAACACTGGCAGGATGATCAGTCAGGCTTTTGAAAAAAGCATGATTATTACAAAGCGCAGCTCCCATAAGCCCGCTCGTGATTGCAATTAGTGCTCCAGTTATAACAGAACGCATGTTTCCCTCCGGGCGCCTTGAGCATGAGCGCCCTGTTTATATTAGTGAAGAAAGACATTAACAAAAACATTTTGGCATCAGCTAGCAAGCCGTACATTTACTTTATACTTTCTTACCAGGTTGTTAATTTTACAGATTATTCTTAAGCAGCGGGATCAAATCGCGCTCCAGGATAGCCAGTTTGGGCTGCTCTCTATAATTGACTATAGCAAGATGTTAACAACGCCCGCTTCTGCACATAGCGGACTGTCGCAGTTGCAGAATCCGGTATGAGCGGGTAGCAGACGTTTCACTCATGATGACTGAAAATGTCCACTACGTTGAATATAGCATCCCGGCCACGCACCGGACGTGCGCAGTCGCATAGCTATCAGAGCTGAGCGCTCTGGTGGAGATCCCAGCGGTTGCCATAAATGTCATAAAACACAGCGCCCCCCATACTCCCCCTCACACGGCTTCTGACAGCGGTGAACGCCCTTTGTTTTCATAGCGGTGTAGCCACGCCGGAAGTCTCGGTCTGCAGGAACAGGAATACCCGCCCACCACACTGATTGCCAATAAAATCTTCCTGCCTCTCGTTTGAAGTGTGGGTCAGGAGAAGATTACAGTGGCTCTCCAAGTTAGGTGTAACGACAACCCGGCGTTTACCTGGCTGCGGTGTGTCCTCAACCAGGGAAAAACCCATCTTGTCGGCGTAATACTCAATCTCGCGGTCATAGTCATCGACCACATAGCCACATATCCCATGGATCGCTTTTGCGTTCTCATTTCTGCGCCGTCAGGTTTCAGGTACAACTGCCTGAACACTCTCTTTTAACATAACAGTGCGGTCAAGAACTGCCGCGAAGAAGGTAACCCAAAAGATGTTTCCGGTAAGTCCATGACAAAAACATGCAGAGAGCTTTTTACGCCTTAGTGCCGAATAGTTGTGGTGGATTCGCTTCATACCTTCAGGCTACGCATCCGTTTTCAGGACAAAAAAACCCGCTCAGGGCGGGGAAAATGAATCGCCACGGGTTTAACAGACACCTCAGAGTCATTTAAGATGGCTTAAAGAGAGGTGCCCATGAGCGGTAAGCGTTATCCCGAAGAGTTTAAAATTGAAGCAGTCAAACAGGTTGTTGATCGCGGTTATTCTGTTGCCAGCGTTGCAACACGTCTCGATATCACCACCCACAGCCTTTACGCCTGGATAAAGAAGTACGGTCCGGATTCTTCCGCTAATAAAGAACAGTCAGATGCTCAGGCCGAGATCCGCCGTCTCCAGAAAGAGCTGAAGCGGGTTACCGACGAACGGGACATATTAAAAAAAGCCGCGGCGTACTTCGCAAAGCTGTCCGACTGAGGTACGCCTTTATCCGTGACAACACCTGTTGCTAGCCTGTTCGCCTGCTCTGTCGGGTGCTGGATGTTCATCCCAGTGGTTTTTACGCCTGGCTTCAGCAGCCGCATTCACAACGCCATCAGGCAGACCTGAGACTGACAGGACAGATTAAACAGTTCTGGCTGGAATCGGGATGCGTCTATGGTTATCGCAAAATCCATCTGGATCTGCGGGACAGCGGGCAACAGTGCGGAGTGAACAGAGTCTGGCGACTGATGAAACGTGTCGGGATAAAGGCTCAGGTCGGATACCGGAGCCCGCGGGCACGTAAAGGCGAGGCCAGTATCGTGTCGCCCAACAGGCTCCAGCGACAGTTCAATCCGGATGCTCCGGATAAGCGTTGGGTAACGGACATAACCTACATCAGGACCCACGAAGGCTGGCTGTATCTTGCCGTGGTTGTTGATCTGTTCTCACGCAAAATTATCGGCTGGTCCATGCAATCCCGGATGACAAAGGACATTGTCCTGAACGCACTGCTGATGGCTGTATGGCGCCGTAATCCCGGTGATGCTGCCAACTTACTGATTTAGTGTATGATGGTGTTTTTGAGGTGCTCCAGTGGCTTCTGTTTCTATCACCTGTCCCTCCTGTTCAGCTACTGACGGGGTGGTGCGTAACGGCAAAAGCACCGCCGGACATCAGCGCTATCTCTGCTCTCACTGCCGTAAAACATGGCAACTGCAGTTCACTTACACCGCTTCTCAACCCGGTACGCACCAGAAAATCATTGATATGGCCATGAATGGCGCTGGATGCCGGGCAACCGCCCGCATTATGGGCGTTGGCCTCAACACGATTTTACGTCACTTAAAAAACTCAGGCCGCAGTCGGTAACCTCGCGCATACAGCCGGGCAGTGACGTCATCGTCTGCGCGGAAATGGACGAACAGTGGGGCTATGTCGGGGCTAAATCGCGCCAGCGCTGGCTGTTTTACGCGTATGACAGGCTCCGGAAGACGGTTGTTGCGCACGTATTCGGTGAACGCACTATGGCGACGCTGGGGCGTCTTATGAGCCTGCTGTCACCCTTTGACGTGGTGATATGGATGACGGATGGCTGGCCGCTGTATGAATCCCGCCTGAAGGGAAAGCTGCACGTAATCAGCAAGCGATATACGCAGCGAATTGAGCGGCATAACCTGAATCTGAGGCAGCACCTGGCACGGCTGGGACGGAAGTCGCTGTCGTTCTCAAAATCGGTGGAGCTGCATGACAAAGTCATCGGGCATTATCTGAACATAAAACACTATCAATAAGTTGGAGTCATTACCGTGGCAAACAATGTACGCCTTCAAACGCAGGATCAAAGAAAAAAAGCGCCCTTTTTCCTTCCTGTTAGCGGGTACGTATTCTTTATAAATCCCAGAGACGTTACGCGGTAGTTTTTATACGACCGACGCCAGCCAGCTGCGCTTGCCGAAAGACCATTCATTTTCATTCTATCGGAGCAGGTTTAAGCAAGCGTCTGAGTAAATGTCTTAATTCATATCCTCTCATTTTTCGTTTAAGAACAAAATGTCATCCTAGGCAGATCCCTCAGCAAAGATTCACCCAGCTGCACGATGTGCCTGATTCACCAGGGAATAAAAGGGCATCAGGAAAGACCGCATATAAAAAACGATCTGGCAGACGCTAGATCGGTAGTACTCTAACCAGTTCGCCGGACTGCAACGCCTTCGCAGCCAGCAGCAGCTGTATACCCACAACGCTGATACCGGTCTACAGTGCCTGAAGCAGCCCTTCGCTGTTGCTTGCGTGAAAAATGGTATTGACCATCAGCTCAACCGTTTCATTATCTGCTACCAAAGGAAGCGGCGATGCCTGCGAGATGTCCCTGAAGCGAATGTGAGGCAGCCTAGCCACTTCCGCCAGCGATTCAACCGGCGCTAAATCGGGCGCTGCAAATAATAGCGTTTCAATGCATGCCAGCATGCGCGCTGTAAGCGTATCCGGCTACTCGCTGCTGAGCCGCAGCGCTACATCTACGCCTTCACTTACCAGCTCTGACAGGCGTTCATCAAGTGCCAGCGTCAGGTTTAGATCCGGATTATCTTTTTGCAGCGTCAGCAGGTGCGGCAGAAAAAGCTGTCCCAGCCCGTTTGGCAGCTGTATATGTAATATACCCCGCAACTGCTGTTGTCTGAGTCGCAGCTGATTTTCGATTTCCTACATCGCTTCCAGGAGCGGCACTATTTGACGGCGGTAGTATTCGCCCTGCTCGGTATGCACCTTAACCCGCAGTGCGGTGCAGCAAAATCGTGACAAGTTCCTATTCGAGCGCGGCAATTTTCTGGCTGAAAGCAGATTGCGTTATGCCAGACTGACGCGCTGCTTCGGAGAACGATTCCGCTTGTGCTACCCCTAGAAAGGTTGCAATCGTACTGAGCTTATTCTTCATTTAAGCGTTTTTCTTATAAGTGTCATCTTGTTCAGAGGACATGTGCAGAAAATCACATATAGCACACTTTGTTTCTTTCTTACTCAGGAGAACAGAGATGACGCAGAAAGATACGCCTAAAGTCGCGCTGGTTGCAGGCGCCAGCGGCATTGTCGGCGCAGCCAGATGGTTAACGCCCTGCTGGTTAAAAAATGGCAGATTATCGGGCTATCACGCCGTGCTGAAGCGCATGCATATAACGTTATGACAGTAAATGTCGACCTGCTCAGCGCACTGTAAAGCGCCCAAGCGCTGCAACCGCTTTGTCGGTGACGCATATCTTCTATAACGCCTGGCTGAATGCAGCGAACTGGAGTGCGATGGTTGAACCGAACGTCACTATATTACGCAATCTGATGAGCAATGTGGAACTCGTCGCTTCACTGGAGAATGTCAGCCTGATGCAGGGCTATAAAGTTTACGGCGCTCACTTCGGCCCGTTTAAAACGCCGGCGCGCAAGAGCGATCCTGGCGTGCTATAGCTGAACGATATAAGCTGCAGGAAGCAGATATTCTGCGACTTAGCGATGGGCAGTTCGCAGAATTCGTTTTCGGCTGGGACGACGATATGTTCGGTGATGGCAGCAAACTGCGCCGGACTGGCTTTACGCAGTCATGCGCGAATGACGAGATGTTTTTTAGCTTATTCTCTCAGCTCAGAGCCGCCCGTATTATCTCCTGATGATTCGCTGCGGTTATCCTTGATATGCCAGCGCTGGTCTCTTCTCTTCGTCTTCAAACCTTTGTACTGCGCGGTTATCCATTTACACGCCGCATATATCGCAATGCATAATCCACTGTTCCGCACCTGTGCGCTTTACACTGGCGTTTTTTTATTTCGAGAGTCGCCGTGACCGCAGATCACTTAACGCCATGGGAATTTCAATGTGAAATAATTAATAAAAAAGAATATATTTCAGCAACTTATATTTGAAAAGAGCATGGGTAATCTGGCAACTTTTCAACCTTCCTCATTATCTTTCCGCACTGCTTTTCCGCCCAAAAAACAGCCAGATTGTCATTTGGCAAGGTGAATGAACAAAATATTATGCTCTGTACAATTTTTCACTGAAAACGCAAAAATCTTGCACATAGCAGGACACTCTGTACACTGTCCCGAAATATTGCCAACGGAGCGGAGTGATGAAGAGCAATTACGGTGGAGTAGACGAAACGGCGCGCAGGGCAAACGCTATGTTGCGTAGTATGAGTGACGATATTATCGATAAGCGTCACGAATTTGGCCTCGATCAGTATTACCAGACCTTCACCCGCAATTCGGTTGCTAACTTGCCCAAGCTCAGCCGCCGGGCCGTCGAGCAGGCAATTGACGAAATGGAATCCAAAGGTCACGTGTTTGGCAAAAAGGATGCCGGCAATACAAAGCACTACGCGCTCACGGTACAGGATGTCGTCGATATTTATGCGCATCGTAAAGTACCTAAGTATCGCGATATCCATAAAGGGGAAGGGCCGTTCGTCATCTTTGTGGTGAACCTCAAGGGTGGCGTCTCCAAAACAGTCAGCACCGTTACTCTGGCCCACGGCCTGCGCGTTCATCCGGACCTGCTGCAGTACGATCTGCGCAATCTGGTTATCGATCTCGATCCCCAAGCATCCAGCACGATGTTTCTGAACCATGCAAACAGCATCGGCTCAATTATGGAAACCGCCGCGCAGGCGATGCTTAACGATCTGGACGCCGAACAGCTTCACAAAGAGATTATTCAGCCAACGATTATTCCTGGCGTGGACATCATTCCGGCCTCGATTGATGATGGCTTCGTCGCCAGTCAATGGAACGATCTGGTTCGCGAACACCTGCCGGGCGTACTGCCTTCCGAAGTGTTACGTCGTAACATCATCGATCGCGTCGGCGATGACTATGACTTTATCTTTATCGATACCGGTCCGCATCTCGATGCCTTTATGCTCAACGCCATCGCCGCCAGCGATCTGCTGCTTACGCCGACGCCGCCTGCGCAGGTGGATTTTCATTCCACGCTCAAATATCTGACCCGTCTTCCGGAAATGCTGGAGCAGCTGGAAGATGAGGGCATTAATCCCCGCATTAAAGGCAATATCGGGTTTATGTCGAAAATGACCTCCAAGCGCGACCACGAGATGACGCATGGCTTAGCGCGTGACGTGTTCACCTCTTACATTCTTGACGCTGCTTTGCCGCGGCTGGATGGCTTCGAGCGCTGCGGAGAGACGTTTGACACTATCGTCAGCGCCGATCCCCAGTCTTACCCCGGCAGCACAGAGGCGCTTAAAAATGCTAAACGCGAGGCAGAACGTTTTACCCAGGCCGTGTTTAAACGGATTGAATTTGTCAGGAGTTCGCAGTCATGAAAGAAATGAAAAAAATGGGCCGCACGCTGGGTAATTCTAGCTTTTCGCGCATGCTGAGCGAAACGGAAAGCACGCGCGTTTTTATCCTAAAGTCTGGCGCCGAAGCACGTTTCGCCCTGACGAAAATCTTGCACGATGATATCGAAGCGCAGACCTATGTCGATGCCGCTGTAAACGGCCGCGACCAGGCTTTTCTTACGCCGGAGTCGGTCAGCGATATTTCCCGAACCATCAAGCTCCAGCAGTTCTTTCCCGCCATCGGCCGCGAAGTGGACGGCCGTATCGAAGTGCTTGACGGCTCGCGCCGTCGCGCCGCCTGCCTCTATAACGGCACACCTTTCGAAGTGCTTGTCACTAAAGATGACCTTTCGCTGTCTGACGCGCGCCAGCTTGCTATCGATATCCAGACCGCGAAAGAGCATACGCTGCGTGAGCTGGGCAAGCGACTTATGGTGATGTATCCCGAGAGCATGAATCAGTCAGAGATCGCCAGAGCAGAAGGGCTGTCGGCTGCAAAAATCAGCCGGGCTTTTCAGGCCGCTTCGGTGCCTGACGAACTGATTGGCCTGTTTCCCTCGGTGAGCGATCTCTCTATTAATGATTATCAGACGCTGCTTGATATTGCTGAGAAAGTGGAAGCAAGAAAGGGCAGTCTGGATGAGCTGGTAGAGACGGTGCGCGAGCGCATAGAAGGGGACACCACGCTGGATCCGCATGACCCTACATCGAAATCCAGAATCATTGGTTTCATTCGTTCGGTAAACAGCAGTGCGAAAAGTGCAAAAGCTGACAAGAAAGTCGTGACGGAAAAGATGGCGGTGTTCGCTGACAAAAAACAGTTCGCCCGTAAGAAGACGGATGCGGAAAAACGTCTGGTCACTTATGAGTTTTCACGTATTCCCGCGCACTATCAGGCTGAGCTTGATGCCGCGGTAAAAACGATTCTGGAAAAAATGCAGGCTGAAAGTAAAGCCTGATAACAAGAAGGCCCTGAGCGGTACTCTGTCAGGGCCTCACCTTTAGCACTACTAGCAGCGTATCGCTACTGAGTACCCGCGAAAAAAATGCTCTAAGCAGCTGTTTTATAAAAAAACAGGCTAAATATTTCAAACTGAAATTCCCGCCGCTTTCAGTTTTGAAAGCCCTTTTATCACGCTTAAGGGATAACCACAGTATCCATACCAGTATGTGACGTTATGTCTTTTCGGATCTGATAATGCTTTGTTTATTAGTAAAGCCAGTTCGGCCCATGTAAATAACCTTGCCTTATTAAGTCTTAATGACAGCAGATTAAGTTTTGCCCCTGAAATAGGCTTATCAGTAAAATGGTTATTGCATCTTGCTGCTTCTGCTGGCTCTGCCGGTTCTGGTGCCATGTTGTTGAGCCGGGCATACAGGCGCGCAATACGACGTCACCTCATATCAGCTGTAATCAGTAAATTACCTTTTGCGCTGCTGCCACCTTATCTGTTGAACAGTTGTTTTATTGCACGCCTGAAAACCGGCATTTTCAAGACAGCATGCAGTAAGCATCTGCAAAACCTCAATATCTTACACATAATCCCGGGTTTGAAATATTCCTCTTTAAACATTAGGGCAGGGCAGAGATATAAGCTGTAATGAGTAAATTACTCGCTATAGTTTATATTACTCACTACAGCTTATGACATAAGCTGTAGTAAGTATTTGGCTCTTTTTGGAGTTTGTATAAGCTGTAGTGAGTAACCTGAATAAGTTAGTCTGTGCGACGTTACTGGTCGCTGTTGTAGACAGGGTTCAGATCCTGAATGCCTGGTATGTCGGAAGAGAGGGCAGGCTGCATTGGACGAGCAATGGCCCGGTTTCCCTGACAAGGAAAGCTGGCTGGCTGGGTGCTGTGTGATAAAGCATACAAAAAAAGTATATAAGCTGTAGTGAGTAAGTTACTCACTACAGCTTATATTTGTGATGTGCGTTCCAGACGACGTTTCGGATGGCGCCAGAACATATTGATGATTTAAAAGGTAATTTTACGTTTCTCGTATATAACAAGAGACTGCAGCTTTAGGCTCTTGTCAGTAGTGCGGTATCCATAGCGAGATTTACTCACCAGAGGCTATATAAGCTGTAGTGAGTAAACTGACGGGGAATGCATGCTTTTGAACGCCTATCCGCGCAATACTGGAAAGGCAATCACTTGTTTTTGAAAAGCTTTTCCAGGTCTTCCATCGTAATCCCCAGCTTTTCGAGCACCTCGAGCTTTTTCGTCAGTTCGGGATCGGGGCTGGCTGGTGCAGGCACTGCGGTCGGAATGGTTTCTTCGCTCTCGTTCCTGGGCGCTTTGAGCTTAGGGCGTCGATAGTGCACGTTAAAGAAGACCGCACGGCCTCTCTGCACTTCCGTATAGTCTAGGTAGCCAATCTCCTTCAGTTGCTCCATAGCGCGCCGTACGGTCTGGTTTTGAGAGAATACGGGGGATTTAAGGTTAAGCCTGGCGCGCAGGCGCGCAAGTGAGATAGGCGCCGGATTTTTTGGCAGGCTTTCGATAAAGGTATAGATAGCCTGCGCCGACTCGCGCCGCTTGAGGACGTTAATAGCTTTAAGCTGCAAAAGTACTTTACGATCAAACTGATAAAGCTCAAACAACCGGGGATCTGCCTGCAGGATAACGATATCTTTTGCAGTATCGTAGTAGGCTGACTGCACAAGGTGCGTAACGTACTCTTTAGAGTGCTCTTTGGTGTTTGCTGTGAATGAGATGACCGTTCCCGCAATTCGCTTCAGAGAAGGGCTTATACGCTCTCTGAGCTTCTTAGAGGAGCGATTAGACGGTATGCCACAGAGCTTGGCGAACTCGACAAAGGGAAGCTGTACCTTATCGCCAATCACCTTATGCTTGGCGAATGAGTGGATAATCCCCACCCAGGTTTTGAAATCATTATCCATGTCCAGCCGCGGGCCGACGATCTCGACTTTATCGAAGCCTTCTGCCTTGGCCAGCGAAAGCCGGGAGAGTTCTTCAGTCGCGTCCGTAACGGACATTGTATTTTTTTTGCTATTTTTTAACGACTTAAGGGTCGGAACAAAAACACCGAGCCGCATAAGCGCAACCGGCTGCACCGTATTATTGGCGTTGGGCGTTAGGGTGACGAGCTCGCCAGTGGATTTGTCCATTTCCTGGAAAAGAGTATCAAGATCTATGCTTTCGTTATCCAAAACAGGCTCCGGATCCTAATCGTTAACGCTATAAGCCGTTAATTTAGCTAGTAAAGAGAGTAAAGCACCCAGCAAGCGAGCAGTGGCGCAGGGCACTTTCAGATCCGCTGAGCTGTGGATCGAATATGTATGATCCAGACAGAACAAACAGGACAGCGAATAGCAACATGAAATTAAAGATAAAAATTATCCACAGTTAAGCAGAGAAAACCGTGATTTAACTCACTATAGCTTATCTTGTTTACCAGTTACAGCTTATAATCTACGCTTCATAGCTTATGATTTACTGACTGCAGCTTATATTTTACTTGCTACAGCTTATGGGATCACCCTTTTAAGCCAGAGCTGGCAAGGGCTACAGCGATCGGGGATCTCTTTAGGATCTTATTAGGATCATATAAGGATCGAATTGTTAGGATCTACCCAGTGGATAAATCATTCCATAGGAGACTTCATAGCCTGAAAAGTTTTAGGAGGGCATGCGAAAGACCCTGCGGAGACTTTTCATGATTGAACTGGTTTTTCCAAAACGTAGCAGCAACAGATTTAACAGAGAGCAAGCAAACAAAGCAATTAGCAGGATCGAGGACTTGTCATCATCAAATTACCTTCTGCTGAATTTTTTCAGGATACTTCGCCAGTCACGTTAACCATAGCAGTCGATTATCCTGTTGCTAAACAATCAGCCAACACAGGTATGTCTTCATTTATTGATGTAAACCCTTCTGAGAAAATCATTGTTAAAAAGCATCATAATAGACTCTGCTAATGAAATTAAGCACAATTAATCAGCTTAAAGGTTCATTCCAACTTACTGATCAGTAAGGAGTAAAATATTACTGTACCTGTCTTTTCTATTTTTATTGCCAAATCGAGCAAAGAAAGTCAGGTGGAATCGCTGTTACGTAGCGTTATTGAAACCACTTTAAAGAGGATGGTTGTGTCAGTTATCAACTCAACCGTGACACAGAAAACTTACGCCGTTTTGTCTGGACAGAAGAGTGACAGTCATAAGCGCAAATTGAACAGCATATTCGCGCAGCCCGTATCATCAATGCTGTTTGAAGAGTTGAAATTCTTAATTGACCTTTCTGAAGTGATTCTGCTGGATAAGCTGGCAGGCGGACAAGCCTGATCACTGATAAATGAGAGAACGCTACTCTACTTCGTAAGCACTGTAATCACTGAAGATAGTGTCACCCTAAGTCAGCCTTTATAATGCCGTAAAGGTCTCAAAGAGGTACTTCCGCCACAACATTAAAAATGACTGCCGCAGGTTACTATCAGTCTGAAATGAACATGATATAGCATTATGGTGAAAGCCTGCCGCCAGGAAGGGCAGAAAGCCCAAGACTGGATAAAAACTTTGATCTTATCTTAGTATCCCGAGACTTTCGCAGATAACAATATAAGCTATCGTGCGTAAAAAGCAGGTTTCTTTTTTATTTTCCTTTAGACGCTAACCTTCCTTTGGTTCATCATTCTATCTATACGCTGTTTAGTTTCCTTTCAATTAAAAAAGATGCTCATTATCTCCGAAAATACTCGAAATAACATACCGTTACGCTTCCAGCATCGCGCTGCTCATCGAGCCCACTTTTGACGCAGCATATTGTCAGCTTCAAAGCTGGGCTATCCATTGGCGCTCTCAATTACTCATCGAAAGTAAAGCGTTTTCATGTGTAGTCCTTTAATTTCATCCTCATATGTGGCAAAGCTCGAATTTTTTTGCATTTACCAGTACGTCTCGCTGTTGATCCTTTATATGTCAGCAAACCATGTAATGTTACGGTACTGCAATAAGCAGACGCTTAGCGCCTCCGGGTGGTTGCAGCATGCATTGTTTAGCGTCGAACGGTGAATCTCGACCCCGCGACATGCGCCCGGCTTGAGCAAACAGGCAGACTATTTCGCTATCGGAAATAAAAAAGCTGCGGCCTGTCGCAGTGAACCACCGCAATAGACTGTTTTTCTTGTATCACATCTGTGATTGTGCTTACCCAATTCATGCAGGTGATGCTGCCAACTTACTGATTTAGTGTATGATGGTGTTTTTGAGGTGCTCCAGTGGCTTCTGTTTCTATCACCTGTCCCTCCTGTTCAGCTACTGACGGGGTGGTGCGTAACGGCAAAAGCACTGCCGGACATCAGCGCTATCTCTGCTCTCACTGCCGTAAAACATGGCAACTGCAGTTCACTTACACCGCCTCTCAACCCGGTACGCACCAGAAAATCATTGATATGGCCATGAATGGCGCTGGATGCCGGGCAACCGCCCGCATTATGGGCGTTGGCCTCAACACGATTTTACGTCACTTAAAAAACTCAGGCCGCAGTCGGTAACCTCGCGCATACAGCCGGGCAGTGACGTCATCGTCTGCGCGGAAATGGACGAACAGTGGGGCTACGTCGGGGCTAAATCGCGCCAGCGCTGGCTGTTTTACGCGTATGACAGGCTCCGGAAGACGGTTGTTGCGCACGTATTCGGTGAACGCACTATGGCGACGCTGGGGCGTCTTATGAGCCTGCTGTCACCCTTTGACGTGGTGATATGGATGACGGATGGCTGGCCGCTGTATGAATCCCGCCTGAAGGGAAAGCTGCACGTAATCAGCAAGCGATATACGCAGCGAATTGAGCGGCATAACCTGAATCTGAGGCAGCACCTGGCACGGCTGGGACGGAAGTCGCTGTCGTTCTCAAAATCGGTGGAGCTGCATGACAAAGTCATCGGGCATTATCTGAACATAAAACACTATCAATAAGTTGGAGTCATTACCCTCGCAGTTTACCTCTACCAGTCGCAGGACGAGCTCGTGCAGATCCTGTGGCTGAGAAGCATCTGTGACTTCCCGCGCTGAAAAAAGAACGATGACCATCAGGGTCGCGCTGACTTTCTGCTCGGGCCTGCTGGGGCCGGGCTGCTCTCCGCAACTCAGAAGGAATTGCCATGACTGAAAAAGAACCGCACGGGCCGTCGGCCAGCTCCACCTCTTCGCCGCAGCTCGAGCGTGGGCTGAGCGAGCGCCATATCCAGATGATCGCGCTGGGCGGCGCCATCGGCACTGGGCTGTTTATGGGTGCCGGCAAGAATATCGCCGTGGCGGGCACCTCGATTCTTATCATCTACGCTCTGGTGGGCTTCTTTATGTATATGGTGATGCGCGCAATGGGCGAGGTGCTGTTATCGAAGCTCGACTATCGCTCCTTCGCCGACTTCGTCGCCGATTATCTGGGCCCCAAAGCCAGCTTTTATCTGGGATGGTCCTACTGGCTGAGCTGGGTGGTGACCTGTATCGCCGACGTGGTGGTCTGCGGCGGCTATATGCAGTACTGGTTTCCTGAAATGTCCGCCTGGATACCGGCACTCATCACGCTGGGCATTCTCTGTTTGTTTAACCTGTTGTCAGTCAAGATGTTCGGCGAGGCGGAGTTCTGGTTTGCCTTAATCAAAGTCATCACCATTGTCGCCCTGATCTTTACCGGCCTGTGGATGGTTGCCACCGGCTGGACCTCGCCCGACGGCGTGCGGGCTTCATTGCAGCATCTGTCTGATCCGGCTGTGTTTTTGCCGCATGGCGTGACGGGCTTTCTCGCGGGTTTTCAGATCGCCATCTTTTCCTATACCGGCGTTGAGCTGCTCGGCACCATGACCGCCGAAACGCGCGAGCCGGAGAAAATTCTGCCGAAAGCGATCAATGCCATTCCGCTGCGCATCATCATTTTCTATATGCTCTCGATGGTGGTGATTATCGCCGTCACCTCTTGGGCGGCGATCTCTCCCGACGTCAGCCCGTTCGTTACCCTGTTTGCCAAAGCGGGGCTGCCTGCCGCCGCCGCGATTATCAACTTTGTAGCGCTCACCTCTGCTATGTCCTCCGCCAACAGCGGCGTGTATTCCAGCACCCGCATGCTCTACGGCCTGTCGGTAGAAAAGCATGCGCACTGGCAGTTTCGCATTCTGTCGAAGAGCACGCGCATTCCCGTGCGCAGCCTGTTTTTCTCCTGCTTCTGCATGCTGAGCGGCACGCTGCTGCTGTTTCTGGTGCCGAACGTGATGACGCTGTTTACCATCGTTTCCACGCTTGCGGCGATACTGGTGATCTACAGCTGGGGCATGATCCTGGTGGCCTATCTGGCCTACCGTAAGCAGCGTCCGGAACTGCATGCGCAGTCGCAGTTTAAAATGCCTGCGGGCATCGTGATGAGCTGGATTAGCTTGCTGTTTTTCGCCTTCTCGGTGGTGATTATGGTCTTCGATCCGGATACGCTGGCCGCGCTTTGCGCCATGCCGTTCTGGTTTTTACTGCTGTGGGTCGTCTGGCGAGTGAAGGCGCGCAAAGCGCACACGCTTAAGGCCGTTCGCAGCGCCTGACGCTGCCTTCGACTTGCCGGCTGCGATCTGCCAAGAAGCCAGGTGGAAAAAGATTGAGAACGATAGCTAATCGTTAGGGCGGGAAGAGAAAAAAAGAAAGCGCTCCTCTGGAGGAGCGCTGCTAATAATTAGCAATGAAACGCCCAGTT
This sequence comes from Pantoea agglomerans, assembly GCF_020149765.1. Classification (NCBI taxonomy): domain Bacteria; kingdom Pseudomonadati; phylum Pseudomonadota; class Gammaproteobacteria; order Enterobacterales; family Erwiniaceae; genus Pantoea; species Pantoea agglomerans. The sequence goes on along the minus strand of NZ_CP083810.1, from coordinate 129,685 downwards.
TGTGAGCATAAAGAGGAAGCCTGTATGAGGTTATCAAAATATCCCGGCATTGAATCGAATATCAACAAGCGATAACGTTTTTGTTATGCGGTGCATTTATTTATTCGCATAGCCCATAAATGAAAAAAACGCCCGGTAAAGGGCGCAAGCAAGGGGAGTTACATTAATCAAACGTTTCATGAGTTATGGCGCGTAGTCACAATAGCGACCACTTTATTTCGTTGATAATAAACCCTGCTTCAACATCTTTCTCGTAAGCCACTTGCGCTATTGCATTTATCCAGGTCTGCTTTAATCAGCGGCGGCCGCGCCGGTGGGACATCACACTATTTGATTACGATCGCATTCCAGAAAGGGGAGAAAGAAGAAGGGGCAGGCAAGATTAAATGTTGAAGAGGGATTTATGGTTCCAGTCTGATAATGAGGTCTGATTAAAGCATGATATGTCAAATGAGGTGTTAATGAAATCTATCATTTTTATTAACGTCTTTTGATGAAGCTGGAAAGGATGCTAATGCGATTCCCTGACAAACTGGCAGGCTTAATTCTGTTTTTATTTCTTTACTGCTCGGCCGGGTTTCTGGTGTGGCTCTTCCTTATTAAATGTCACACGTTGTTGCGTTTTCTTTTTCATTAATCTGTTGCTGTGCCAGAAATGTTAACGATAATCGTGATCGCAGGTTTTAAAAATTATCCTGTAAACGAACTGCGCAATATGTGTTAACCAGTCTGTATAGCTGTCAGGACTTTTGTGATAAAGGCACTCGGCCGTTTGCAAAATGGCTTTCGCCTGAATTTTGTAAGTAATAAACATTATGAAAAGGATGCCAGCCAGACCCCAAGCGAACTTAATAGAGCTGACTTTTCTGGATGAATCATATATTTGCATTAAATTTCAATAGTTACTGAAAGGAACAATAACAACAATAATGCCATTTTATCGAAAAATCACCTAGTGCTATGTCGCCAGCGTTTTACGCAACCATTACATTATGAGAAGAGACATAAAATAATAGATCGCTGGCTTTTGTAATTTAACTAGTTACACATTTTTGCTGAGATGTACTTACCTTTTTCTACCCAGACCGCGCGGCTGGCGTGCGGTCTGGGGATGTATCTTCGCCTTTATGGGAGCTCGCGCGCAACTTTGTTGCCTGATGGCGTGCGGGTGGACCACCAGCAAAGCAGCGACCCTAGGCTAACCATTGCGGCCCCTTGCCAGAATGATAACGTCAGGTGCGAATGCAGCAGAAATGCCGCCAGTACCGAGGAGAGGATCGGAATAAAGTAGGAGACCGCAGCCAGCAGGTTAACGTTGCCGTGCAGAATGCCAGTATTCCATGCGGCATAGCCAAATCCCATCGCCATTGCGGCCAGCGCCAGGCTGAGCAGCGCCTGCGGCGAAACAGCTAATGCTGGCTGCGGCGACAGCAGAAATTTCACCCACAGGGTCAGTGCAGTCAGGATAAAAAATAGCGTAATGCCGTTGCTGCCGTTCGCAATCTTTTTTGTCACCACGCAGTAAACCGCCCAGATCGCTGCGCCACAAAATGCCAGCCCATAGCTGAGCGGGTTGTCCATAATGTTATTGCCGATCTCGCTCATTGAGAAAGCGTGCTCGCCGCCCAGCACGCGGCAGATCCCCGCGACGGCCAGCAGCAGGCCGGGAATAATCAGCGGGCTGGTTTTTTGCCGGTTAACGAGCGCCGCCAGCACAATCGTCATGCCTGGCCAGAGATAATTCACCATACCGACCTCAATCGCCTGACGGCCGCTGTTGGTAAAGCCGAGCGACAGTGACAGGCAAATTTCGTAACTGACAAATAACAGGCTGCCGACGAGCAGATAGCGCCGCGGAAAGGTGCGCACGCTGGGAAAGCCGACGGTAAAGAGCAGTAGCGCGGCGCTAAAGCTGTAGATCAGCGCCGCGCCGCCGATCGGCCCAAAGCTCTCGCTGACGCTTTTAATCAGGCCGACAATTGTGCTCCACAGCACAATGGCCAGCAGGCCAGTTAGCGTTGCTCTCTTTTGGGACATAACGCTTTACCTCATTTCAGACGTGATCGGCTTAGCAGGTCAGAATACGCAACTGAGTCAGGTCTGCCACCTCTTTATCTATGAACTACCCTTACTGCTTACCCACGGAGGAGAGCAAGATGACTGATGCAACCCTGATCGAAACGCTGCAGTTCGGCCCTGATGATGCCCCAGAGCAGAAATATGAAATTTACGGCGACGACGAAAAAACGCCGACCTATGCGCTGATTTACCGCCAGCACGACGGCGACTGGGAAAAAATGGACGAGAAGCTCACCTTCGCAGCCAGAGATGAGCAAAAAGAGGTGGCCGTCGCCATGGACTACGGCTCTGGCGACAGCCTGCCGGAGCTGCGAGATTTACCCGCGGAAGCCCGCGAACACTGCGAGCGTCACTGGCAAAACAGCCAGCAATAACATGGGCCGGGGAAAGTTCCCGGCTTTTTTTCACCCCCTCGTGCGCCCCTCTCTATCTGCGGTTACGCTCGCAATATCCGATCCTCTGAACTTAACTCAAATTATGTTCATCGCCTGATTGCGCCTTACGGGAGGATCCTTTGGCCAAAAAATTACAACCTGAAGCCGCGGCCGATGTGCTCGTATTGCGGCGCTGGATAACCGTTGGACGTCCCGCTGAAGAGCTGTTTGCGCTCTGGCTGGCACCCGATACCTTACCGCGCATCATGAGCCATTTCGCCACCGTGACGCCCCTTAACAAAAGCGACGCGCAGTGGCAGGTCGACGGGCCGCTCGGCAAACATTACTCATGGGAGAGCCGCATCGTCGAGGCGCAGCCGGGCGACATCATCGCCTGGCAGTCGCTGGAGGGCGCGGACATCCCCAACGAGGGCGAGCTGCTGCTGCGCCCGGCGCCCGGCGAGTGGGGAACCGAACTGGCGCTGACGCTGCGCTTTACGCCGCCGGGCGGTGCGCTGGGCAAAAAGGTCACGACCTTTTTCGATCTCCTGCCTAAAGAGATTGTCAGCAAAGCACTGCACCGCTTTAAAAGTCTGGCCGAAACCGGCGAAATCCCAACCCTTGACGGCCAGCCCGCTGGCCGCCATGCCGACCGTCAGGATAAGGAGAAATAGATGCGCGCACTTTGCTGGAACGGCGTAAACGATCTCAGCGTTGAAACGGTGGCCGATCCCGGCCTGCTCAATCCCCATGATGCGATTATCCGCGTTCGTTTAACGACCACCTGCGGCTCCGATCTCCACGTCATCGACGGCCTGATCCCCAGCATGCGCGAGGGCGATATTCTCGGGCATGAATTTATGGGCGAGGTGGTCGAAGTCGGCAGCGCGGTGAAAAATATTCGCCGTGGCGATCGCGTCGTGGTGCCCTCGTTTATCTCCTGCGGCTCCTGCTGGTACTGCCAGCATCAGCTGCCCTCCTGCTGCGACAACACTAATCCGCAGTGGGAGAAGGGTGAAACGGTGCTGGGCCACCCGACCGGCGGCATTTACGCCTATAGCCACACCTTTGGCGGCTACGCTGGCTCGCACGCCGAATATGTCCGCGTGCCCTTCGCTGACAACGACTGCTTTGTCGTGCCGGAAGGAGTAAGCGACGAGCAGGCGCTGTTTCTCTCCGACGCGGCGCCGACAGGCTACATGGGCGCGGATTTTTGCAATATTCATCCCGGCGACACCGTTGTGGTGTGGGGCTGCGGCGGCGTAGGCCTGATGGCGCAGCAAAGCGCGTGGCTAATGGGCGCGCATCAGGTTATCGGCATCGACCGCTACCCGGAGCGGCTGGCGATGGCGCGTGACTATGCCGGCAGCATAGCGCTCGATTATACCCAGGTCGATATCAACGAGGCGCTGCTGGAGCTGACCGGCGGTCGCGGCCCGGACAGCTGTATCGACGCTGTCGGCATGGAGGCGCGCGGCGAAGGGCTCAGCCAGGTTTATGATAAAACCAAACAGCTGCTGCATCTGGAAACCGACGTCGGCGCCGCGCTGCGTCAGGCGCTTTACGCTTGCCGCAAAGGCGGCAATATCGCGATTCTGGGGGTATACGGCGTGATGGACAAATTCCCGCTGGGGCTGATGATCAACAAAAGCCTGACGATCCGCACCGCGCAGCAGCACGGCCAGCGCTATATGCATCGGCTGCTGGATCACGTGGCGAAGAACGAGCTTAATCCCGCCTTTATGGCGACGCATCGCTTCTCGCTGGAAGAGGCGCCGCGCGGCTATGAGATGTTCAAGCATAAAGAAGATGGCTGCGTGCGCGCGGTATTCGCCCCCTGAACAGAGCGCCGGGATGGCGCAGCGTCACGTTTTCGTAGTAAAAAAGTCGCAACGTGACGCAACTGAAGGGAACACGATGATTAAGCTTACCGGCCGATTGATTTGTAAAAACACGGAAGAGACGGCGCTGGTGCGCCGTTATCTTCCCGAGCACATCCGGCTGACAAAAGAAGAATCAGGATGCCTTAGCTTCGAAGTGAAGGAGACAGCGGATCCGCTTATCTGGTCGGTAGAAGAGCGGTTCACCAGCCAGCAAACCTTCGATATGCATCAGGCCAGAACCCAAGCCTCGGCGTGGGGGCGGGAAACTGTGGCGATTGCCCGTGAGTACGCCATCGTGGAGATCGCCTGACGTCTCGGAACGTACCGCCAGCAGGGAACCCGCCGCCGCGGCCGGTTCCTTTTTTATGACCAGCCTTAATCCCCTTGAATCGCTATCTGGACAATCAGGCAACAGATTTCCAGAAACAGGCAACCCCGCTTTCGCTTAGCCGTCTAGACTTAACGGATTGCACACCACAATAGACTTCCTCATAACGTGCATAACACGCCATTTTAAACCCCGTTAAATACTGGAAACGAGCTATGTCTGAAAATCTACAACTGCAGCTGGCGATCAACGGGCAACCGCATACGATGCGGGTGGATCCCCGCGTCACCCTGCTTGACGCGCTGCGCGAGCACCTGACGCTTACCGGTACCAAAAAAGGATGCGATCAGGGACAGTGCGGCGCTTGTACGGTGCTCATCAATGGAAAACGCGTGCTGAGCTGCCTGACGCTGGCGGCCCAGGCTAACGGCCAGTCGGTCACCACCATCGAAGGCCTGGCGCAGGCCGACGGCACCCTGCATCCGGTGCAGGCGCGCTTTCTGGAACACGACGCCTTTCAGTGCGGCTACTGCACCTCAGGGCAGATTATGTCGGCCGTGGCCTGTATCGACGAGGGGCATGCCGGCTCGGCGGACGAAATCCGTGAATATATGAGCGGCAATCTTTGCCGCTGCGGCGCCTATCCCAATATCGTCGAGGCGATCCAGCAGGCGGCCGCCGACCTTAGCAAGGAGGCGACATGAACCCATTCGACTACGTCGGCGTCAGCGATGCCGATGACGCGCTGCGGCAGAAGCAGCGCGCGGACAGCCGCTTTCTGGCAGGCGGCACCACCCAGATCGATCTGATGAAATGCGACGTCGAACAGCCCGCCGCGCTCATTGACATCAACCAGCTTGCGGAGATGCGCGAAATTGCCTTTACGGCGGATACGCTGCGCATCGGCGCGCTGGCGCGTATGAGCGAGGTTGAGAATCATCCTGAATGCCAGCAGAACGCGCCCGCGATTTATGACAGCCTGTGGCAGGCGGCGTCGCCGCAGCTGCGCAACATGGCGTCGATAGGCGGCAATCTGCTGCAGCGCACCCGCTGCGTCTATTTCCGCGATCCCCATACCTTTTCAGCCTGCAATAAACGCCAGCCGGGATCCGGCTGCGCCGCGCGCGGCGGCGTCAACGGCAACCACGCCATTCTGGGCACCAGCGAAAGCTGCATCGCGGTTTATCCCGGCGACCTGGCGGTGGCGCTGACCGCCTTCGAGGCGGTCGTCATCGTACGCAACGCCGCCCAGCGCGAACGCCGCATTCCCATCGATGAATTCTACCTGCTGCCGGGCGATACGCCGCATCTGGAGCACGATCTGGGGCCGGACGAGATGATCGTAGCGGTGGAACTGCCGTTAACGCCGGCGCTGCGCCAGTCCCACTATCTGAAAGTGCGCGATCGCAGCTCCTATGAGTTCGCCGCCGCCAGCGCGGCGGTCGGCATCGAGCTTGATGGCGACCGCATCCGCGATCTGCGCATTGCCGTCGGCGGCGTGGCGACGAAACCCTGGCGCGCGCGGCACGTCGAAGGGGCGCTGCGCGGTCAGCCGTTCAACGAGCAAACCCTGCGCCGCGCCGCCGAGCTGGTCGTGCAGGACGCCGAGCTGCTGCCGCAAAACCAGCACAAGAAACTGCTGGCGCCGCGCGCCATCGCACGCGCGTTGATGAAAGCGGGCGGCATGGCTTAACAGGCCGAACAGAGAGGATTAACAATGGATACGGCAGAAAAGAGTTATCAGGCGCTGGGTGAAAAGCGCGAGCGCGGCGACGGCGTCGTTAAGGTGACTGGCGAAGCGCGCTATGCGGTTGAGCATCAGCCGGAAAACGCGGCGTACGGCGTGGTGATCCAGTCCACCGTTGCCAGCGGACGCATTACCCGCATGGATACCGAAAAGGCGCGTCAGGCGCCGGGCGTGCTGGCGGTTTACACCCACCTCAACAGCCTGAAAATCAATAAGCCGACCGCCATCGCCGACGGCGGCGCGGCGCAGTCCACCTATACGCCGATTCAGAACAATAAGATTATCCATAACGGCCAGAATATCGGCCTGGTGGTGGCGGAGACCTTCGAGCAGGCCACCTGGGCAGCCACTCTGGTGGAAGTGGAGTATGAGACGGAGCCGGCGCTGGTTTACCCGGACGATCCGCGCGCCGCGCGTAAAGAGAGCAGCGGCACCAACATCGATCTCGGCGATGCCCATCAGGCGATGGCGCAGGCGGAAGTAAAAATCAAAGGGCGTTACGCGACGCCGCGCGAATACAACATGCCGATGGAGCCGCACGCCTGCGTCGCCTCCTGGCAGAATGAGCGTATGACGGTCTGGGAACCGAGTCAGTGGGTGATGGGCGCGCAGACCGAAATCGCCGAATGGCTGGGCCTTGAGGTTGACCAGGTGCGCATCATCTCCCCCTACGTAGGCGGCGGTTTCGGCTCTAAGCCGGTGCCCTATACTCATGTGGCGCTTGCCTGCGTCGCTTCGCGCGCGCTGGGACGGCCGGTTAAAGTCTCTTTAACCCGGCCGCAAACCTTTACCGGGCTCGGCGGTCGTCCGGCGACGATCCAGAACCTTGAGATGGGCGCCTCGCGCGACGGCAAAATTCTGGCGATTATCCATGACGGCCTGAGCGACACCTCGCTGATCGACACCTTCGCCGAGGGCACCAATAAAGTGACAGGCCGTCTCTACGCCGTGCCGAACGTCTATTCGCGTCACTACGTGGCGGCGATCAACACCGTCACGCCAGGCTGGATGCGCGCGCCGGGCGAGAACCCGAGCGCCTTCGGACTGGAAGTGGCGATGGACGAGATGGCCTATGCGCTGGGAATCGATCCGCTGGAATTTCGCCTGCGCAACTGGGCCGATCATGACTATCAGCTGAATGCGCCCTGGAGCACGCGCCGGTTGAAAGAGGCCTACGCCGCCGCCGCTGAAGCCTTTGGCTGGGACCAGCGCAGCATGGCGCCGCGCTCGATGCGCGAAGGGCGCGAGCTGATTGGCTGGGGCATGGCGACCGCCACCTATCCGGTCAGCCGCTCGCCCGCCGAAGCGAAGCTGATTTTCCACAGCGACGGCAGCCTGGTGGTGCAGAGCGCCGGGGCGGATATCGGCACCGGCACCTATACCATTCTGGCGCAGACCGCCGCCGAGGTGCTGCACATTCCTTCGCGTCAGATTCGCGTCGAGCTGGGCGATACTGATTTGCCGCGCGCCGGCGTAGCAGGCGGCTCGCAGCTGGCGGGCAATCTTACCGCGGCGGTGCACAAGACGGCGGAAGCGATGCGCGAGAAACTCTTTACCCTGGCGACCGAATCGCCTGGCTCGCCGCTGTTTCAGGCGGATCGCGAGCAGCTGGTGCTGCGTGACGGCGCAGTATGCGTGAAAAACCAGCCCGATCGCGCCATTCGCTACGACAAACTGGTAGAGCTGAACGACTCGCTGACGCTTTCCGTGGTCTCCGGCACTTTCTCTGAAGAGGAGAGCGAAGAGGATCGCGATCGGGCGGTGCACTCGATGTCGAAGATGACGCGTCCTGAAGCCTTTTCGGCGCACAGCTGGGGCGCGCAGTTCGTTGAGGTGCGCGTCGACGAGGATTTCGGCACCGTGCGGGTTAAACGGCTGGTTTCCGCTTTCGACAGCGGACGGCTTTATAACCCTCAGCTGGCGCGCAGCCAGTGGATTGGCGGCATGGTGATGGGGCTGGGCCAGGCGCTGCTGGAAGGCGGCGTTATCGATCCGCGCAACGCCCGCGTCATCAATAACAACCTGGCGGACTACCTGATCGCCGTGAATGCTGACGTGCCGGAGATCGTCACCATCGACGTCGGCGAGCCGGATCATCACGCCACCCTGATGGGCGGCAAAGCGGTCGGCGAGTTAGGCATTGTGGGCATGGCGGCGGCCATCAGCAACGCCGTCTATCACGCGACCGGCAAGCGCATTCGCGATCTGCCGCTCTCTCTGGATAAACTGATCGACTAAAGCGCGGCGGCGATGCCGGACAGGCATCGCCGTCTCTTTTACGACAGATCCCTTCATTCTTAAATCACCGGCAGTTTTTCATCTTCGTGAATATACTGTTACTCACAGTGCCAGTGATAACAAGAGTCACTCTCTGCCACTCAATGCCATAACGGATCGCATGATCTCTTTCACGGACGAACTTTTCTGAGGAGCCTGTTGATGACATCGTCCGCTGCAAAAGTCAGTGCTGGTCTTGGTCTGGCGTTTCTTATGCTGTTTAATTCCGCTTTCGCCGCGCCCCTGACGTCAGGCGGTTCTCTGACGTTTAGCGGCGCGATCGCCCAGGATCCCTGCCAGTTAACCCCAGGCGCCAGCCGCATCACCTTCGCCTGCCAGGACAACAACGGCGTTCATACGCAGCAAATCGGCCTTCAGCAGGTGGCGCAGGGCGATGTGGTTTTGCCTGGCGTGGACCATGTCAGCCTGACTTACCTTGACCCGCAAAAGTCGAAGGCGGTGGTTCGGGTCGACTATAACTAATTCGCTTTGTTGCAGGACCTGCGAGGCTCTGCAACAGCTCACGCTGGCCGCGTAAAAAGGGAATTTCGATTAATCAGAGATTTCTCTCCGGCCAGTAGGTTGACATCAATTTAATTTGATTCAATATTATCACGACCTCACAGGATGACGCTGTGCCGCTCTCTTTCGATCAGATAATAAGCAGCAACACCATGAATGTAGAATTACCAGAAACCTGCGGCGGCGCTTCGCAAGGCAGCGCGCCTGTTACCGTCGATCAGTTTCTCTGCTTTGCGCTCTACTCCGCGTCGCTGGCGATGACCAAGCTCTATCAGTCGCGTCTGAAGCCGCTAGGGCTGACCTATCCGCAATATCTGGTTCTGCTGGCGCTGTGGGAAACCGACAATGTCACCGTCTCTGAGCTGGGGACGCGCGTCCATCTTGATTCGGGCACGCTGAGCCAGCTGCTCAAAAGGCTGGAGCAGGCGGGCCTGATCAGTAGACGGCGCGACGTAGGACATGACGAGCGTCGCGTGCTGATTACGCTGACGCCAGCGGGAACCGCGCTGAAATCTGAGGCCGCTGGCGTGCCGGCGGATATGATCTCAGTTATGGATACGCCGCTTGAGGAGCTATCCGATCTGACCAGCCGGGTCGCCGCTCTGCGGCAGAAACTGATAAAGGCGATTCCCTGATCGTCCGGATGTAGACATTTCCCAGGCGCAGCTGTCAGGGATTAAAACGATAATGACCAGCATGGACAAAGGCCTTGTGAGCACTGAAAAAGCAGAAGATCCAGACGAAATTCATGCGGCGATCGGAGAGATAGCGTCGCTGCTGTTGAAAGCGGGAAAGCCGCTTGAGCTGGCGGGGCTGAGCACGATGCTCACACAACAAGCTGAACAGACGGCGGATGCGTCGCTGCAAAAAAATTATCGTGATGCGGCACGCTTTGTCGCTGAAAAAATCGGGTCATAACGGCAGCTGTCAGTGAAGAGTGGGCTCGCTCTCCGGCCAGTCGTCGTTGCCAAAGAAGGCGCTGTTCTGGTCCGACTGGCCTGCTGCGCTGATCAACTCGGCAATCGCGCGCTGAAAGGCTCGCTGCCGGATGGGATTGCGCTCAGACGCTGCCATCGTCTGAAGTTGCGCCACGACGTGCTCGGCAAAAACGGGCGAATCCTGCGCCAGTAGCGCCATCACGGCTTCGCCTGTCAAAATATCTACCAGCTTTTCATCGTCATTTTTGCTCATATTGCCATCATATTATTTAGTTTGATCTGGACGCAGGCGAAAACGCTACCCTGAACGGTTGCGTCTCGGGCAGACGTTGCGCCCTGCGCAACGCCACGGTTGCAGAGAAAATTGCTTTGCGCCTGATTAGCTTATCAAGTTTATAACATTTTGCCTTTTGATTTTCATGCAGCAAAATAAATATCTGTTTTAAAAGATTAATTTCTCGAAGTGGATTCTCATTCTTATTCTGACGCAAGGCGAGCAGATTCGCAGCCTCGCGTCATTTCTGTTGCCTCAAGCGCCTGACGCGCGTGTTATTAAGGCTGATGAAGGGTTTTGCTGCCCGCGTCGGCAATGGCGATTTCTGCCGGATTTGCCGTTCCGCTCACGCCAATCGCGCCCGTCACCTCGTCGTTAACTGTCACTGTCGCGCCGCCGCCAAGCGGCACCATATTGGGCAGCGTGGCTATCGCTGGCTCTGTGCCATTGGCTCGCGCCATATATTTGTCGGTCGAGGTGCGATACAGCGCCGCCGCGCGTCCTTTTTGCATCGAAGAGTCAATACAGCCCGGCGGCGCGTTATCCATGCGTTTGAAGGCCAGCAGCTGTCCGGCTCGATCGAGCACGGCAATGCAAACCTGCGCTTTCAGCGACTGCGCCTGCGTCTCCGCACGCGCAATAATGCGCTGTGCATCATCGGCGCTCAAGATAGTTTGGGTCTGCGTGGCGCTGACTGTGGCGGTCCACAACGCGGCAAGGGCGCAGAGTGCGCTACAGAGAGGTGCTTTCATGGAGTCTCCTTTTATGAGATCGATATCGCCATACTCCCAGACAGATCAGCAGTGCCAGCAGGCCTGCTCCTGCCCACGGCGCGCGCTGCAACCAGAGCGAATGCCTGGGATGGCGCAGGGTGTGATTAACCTGCTCTTCGGTAATGTGCTGTCCGGCCGCGCCGAACTGTGTTGAGACATAGTCCAGCAGACGCGCCAGCTCGGCGCTGCTCATCTGGCTGGAGAATGCCGGCATAAAGGCGTGGCCTGACGCGGTGGTGCGGTCTACCCCCTCTGCGACGGTCATAATCAGATTGGCGGGATTAGCGTTGAGCACCGCCGAGGTGCCGGTTAGCCGGGGAAAGGTTTGCGGCGCGTCACGGCTGCCTTCGCCCTGCGCGCCGTGGCAGCTTGCGCAGGCGGCGTTATAAAGCTGCGCGCCGCTCATCTGCTCGCCGCCGATGGCGCCGCGCAGCGTCGCGGACGGTCCGGTCTCGAACGCTGCAATAGCGCGCGGAGGTGGCGTCGGCGCAGCATGCGTACTGGCCGGCGCGTGACCCAGCGTCAACAGATAGCGGGCGACAGAGCGTCGATCGCTGTCGGTCAGGCGGGAAAAAGAGTTTTCCACTACGGTCGCCATTTCGCCCGCCGCGATGGCTTTGCCCGGCAGCGAGCCGGTTTTAAGGTAGGTCGCCAGTTCCGTTTCGGACCAGGCGTAAAGGCGCGCCTGAGTCAGATCGGGTGCCTGCCAGCTGCCGACGGCTCCGCCGCGCAGGAAGCTCGCGCTTTTCTCCGCCATCAGCACGTTGCGCGGCGTGTGACAGCTGCCGCAATGTCCCAGCGTTTTCACCAGATACTCGCCGCGCGCGTCGCCGATCGCTTCAGCGCTGCCGCTGGCGAGTGGCTGGGGTGACAGGAACAGGCCGTTCCAGAGCGCCATCATCGCGCGCCAGGAGAAAGGGAAAGGGAGCTGCGTCGCGGGCACCTGATGATCTTCGGCGGGCACGCCCGTCATAAACCAGGCGTACAGCGCCGCGATATCCTCATCGGTCAGCGAGGCAAACGCGGTATAGGGCATCGCGGGATAGAGATAGCTACCATCCCGCCGCCGGCCCTCGCGCATGACGCGGCGAAAATCCGCCAGAGAGTAGTTTCCGATGCCGTTAACGCGCGATGGTGTGATATTGGTGGCGATAATGTCTCCCAGCGGCGAGGAGATGCGATAGCCGCCGGAAAAGGGATGACCGTTATCCGGGTTGCGATGGCAGGCGGAACAGTCGCCTGCGATAGCCAGATATTCGCCGCGCTTCAGAGTGGCGCTATCGGGCTGCGCTAGCGCCAGCGCGGGTAAAAACAGCAGGAGAAAGGTTGCCGTTCGCATGTTCACAGCTCCCGAATCAGCGTATCGGCCAGACGGAGCGCCAGCGCGATGCCCGTCAGGGTGGGATTTACGGTGGCGGAGGTGGGCATCACGCCGGTAGAGGCGATAAACAGGTTGGCGTGATCCCAGCTGCGGCAGTGCGCATCGACCACCGAGTCGCGCGAATCGTCGCCCATTATCGTGGTGCCCATGATGTGATACTGATTGCGCCAGCCGGTGGGCGCCTCCACCATCTCGCCATTAAACGCCATCAGGAAATTAGCGAAGTCGCGGTAGGCCTGCGGTCGCATGCCGCGGACATAGCTGTCCAGCTGATAGTTAACCTGCAGGGTCGGCAGGCCAGCCCCGTCGCGCCGCGTTGGGTGAGGAGTGACCCGGTTCGTGGGGCTGGGCAGGGTTTCGCTCATGGTGCTGATATTCATAATGCGCGAGGCGCGGTCGCGTATCGCCGCGTCCAGCTCGCGTCCCACCAGCCCCTGCCTGAGCAGCGCGGGTGTCACATCGCTATTCGGCACCAGATTGCGCAGCGCGTAGCGGATAGCGGAGTGTTGCGCGCGGGTGGGTTCATCACGTCGGGTGGCGATGCTGCCGTGCTGCACCGAGCCGCGTCCAGTCCAGAGCGGTTCGTCGGCAAGAAAAGTCATGCTCAGTCCGGTGTGATCCATCAGGTTGCGTCCGACCTGATCGGAACTGTTTGCCACATCAGACATCAGCAGCAGCTTCGGAGATTCCAGCCCATGCGCCGCCACCACGAACGCCTTTGCGCTCAGGCGCACGTCGCGGCCGTCAGGTTTGCGATAGTGCACCGCGACGATGTGGTTTTTCGGCCCCTTCTCCAGCTTCCAGGCGACCGACTCGGTGCGCAGATCGACCCCCAGCGCCACCGCTTTATCAACGTGCATATCCCCTGAGTACATCGGCCCGATAGGGCAAACAGGTTCACAGTTATTGTTGCCGGCGCAGGCGGGACGGCCGTCATAAGGGCGAGAAACGCGCGCGTGCGGCTCATGGATCACCTGGTAGCCTAACGGTCCGAGCTTCGCCTGCATGCGCTGCACCATGTAGGGCTTCGCCTCCGGCGGCAAGGGATAGGGCGCGGAGCACGGCGGCCAGGCGTCGCGTCCCTGACCGCTCTGATCTTCCTCTGCGGTGCCGACCACGCCCACCTCGCGCTCCGCGCGCAGATACCAGGGTTCCAGATCGTCATAGGCAATCGGCCAGTCACGCCCGACGCCGTAAACGCTTTTCAGTTTGAAGTCGTTGGGCAGCAGCCGCCAGCAGGCGGACGCCCAGTGACGCGTGCTGCCGCCAGCCACCTTGAGAAAGCTGGTGACATAGTGGAAATCGTCATCGCCCTGCGTCTCAATATAGCCGTCGCTGTAGCTGTTCGGCGCCCAGGGCAAATTAGGATAGGGTGCGCACCAGTTGCGTTTACTGGGACTGTTGCGATAGTTGTCGACCACTTTCCAGCGCGGAATATAGGGTCCGGCCTCCAGCATGATGACCGACTTGCCCGCTTTCGCCAGCTGATATGCCGCATTTGCTCCCAGGGCGCCCGATCCGATAATCACTACGTCGGCGTCATAGTGCGTCATGAGCCATCTCCAGTGCCGTCGGTGAGGCGCAAGGCCTCCGCATAGGTTCTGGCGCGTCCTTCCACCATTGCCAGCCAGGCCGGTTGCGGCTGCGCGATGCCAGATGCCGCGCGCGGCGACGCCTTTCCCCAGGCGTGAATCGTTGCCGGCATCTGTGGCGCGCTGACGCCATCCGGTACCGCCTGCCAGTAGTCGCTGCCGCGCTGCGAGTAGGAGGGGCGCGGCGTAAGGTCGGCGGTGGGCTCGTACATCAGGGCGGAGAGAAAACTGACAAAGGGCGCGTCGTCAGTAGCGCGCGTGGTGGCGGGATTGCCGGTATAGCCAAGGTACCAGGGGGTAATGATGGCCAGCGCGGTGTTGACCTCCTCTTCGGACAGCGACGCCAGCAGCGCCTCAGGTGCGCGAGCCTCGCTGCGGCTAAGGTGTTCGGCCAGCTGCGCCAGACGCTGGGGAAACAGCGGGTTCTGGCGCGTTAACAGCGCGTACAAACGCTGACTGATGGTCGGATCCAGCTGCTGGCGTCCGGTTAGCGCCTGGCTGACACGGTGAAAGCGGTTCTCTGGTTCGGCGGCGGTGGCCAGCGAGCCAGTAATGGGCACGCTAATGATGATGCCTGATGCGAGGGTAATGACTCCAACTTATTGATAGTGTTTTATGTTCAGATAATGCCCGATGACTTTGTCATGCAGCTCCACCGATTTTGAGAACGACAGCGACTTCCGTCCCAGCCGTGCCAGGTGCTGCCTCAGATTCAGGTTATGCCGCTCAATTCGCTGCGTATATCGCTTGCTGATTACGTGCAGCTTTCCCTTCAGGCGGGATTCATACAGCGGCCAGCCATCCGTCATCCATATCACCACGTCAAAGGGTGACAGCAGGCTCATAAGACGACCCAGCGTCGCCATAGTGCGTTCACCGAATACGTGCGCAACAACCGTCTTCCGGAGCCTGTCATACGCGTAAAACAGCCAGCGCTGGCGCGATTTAGCCCCGACGTAGCCCCACTGTTCGTCCATTTCCGCGCAGACGATGACGTCACTGCCCGGCTGTATGCGCGAGGTTACCGACTGCGGCCTGAGTTTTTTAAGTGACGTAAAATTGTGTTGAGGCCAACGCCCATAATGCGGGCGGTTGCCCGGCATCCAGCGCCATTCATGGCCATATCAATGATTTTCTGGTGCGTACCGGGTTGAGAAGCGGTGTAAGTGAACTGCAGTTGCCATGTTTTACGGCAGTGAGAGCAGAGATAGCGCTGATGTCCGGCGGTGCTTTTGCCGTTACGCACCACCCCGTCAGTAGCTGAACAGGAGGGACAGGTGATAGAAACAGAAGCCACTGGAGCACCTCAAAAACACCATCATACACTAAATCAGTAAGTTGGCAGCATCACCGGCGCTGCCGAAGGCACCGCAGATTCTTTAGCGCGTGCTGATGCCGTCTGGAATGACATTATTGCCGCAGGTTAATTAATCTGCGTTTGGGGTAGCTGTCAGCGTTTTTTAGCGCTGATAGTTGACCCCTTTTATTTTTGAATTTTTTTTAGCATGCAAGTTGCACAGCTTTCGCAACAGAGAATATTTTCATTCAGAATGAGCGTTGTTCACATTGTTGAATGAAATCGCGCTTTTTTATAAGTGTTCGCAGTGAACAGGAAAAATTCGCCTTTTCTGCTTCATCAATACCGACGAGCCCTGATTAGCAGAGCGTATTTATGCGCTGTATCACCCTGCTAAGCGACTCACGCTGCCTCTTTCCACCCCGTTCATGGGGTGACGATGACCTCAGGCATTCCTTCGGCACGTGCTCTTCACTCTCTGGCTCAAAAAGCGGGCGCGTTCAGGTACGCAGCCCAGCTTTTACGATCCACTTCAAAAATATCAGTAAATCCTCTGGCTGAAGGCCAAATATCAGTTGCCTGTTGAACAGGCTTCTCGAATGATAAGTAGAACGTTCTAGTAGAACGTTCTACCACTTATAACAGCACTTAAAAAGTGTCATCCAGGGTCTTAAATCGGGGAAAGCAGCATGAGTCTGTTCTCAGGATTGATAAAGTCGTTATCCAAACTATCGATGATCGGCCGCGCGCTTATGCTGCCTATCTCGCTGTTGCCAGCCGCTGGTCTGCTGCTGGCATTCGGCGACAAATTCCATCTGCCGCTGATGATGAACGCCGGCGGCGTCATCTTCGACAACCTGCCGATGCTGTTCGCCATCGGCTCCGCCGTCGGGCTGGCGTCTGAGTCGGGTATTGCGGCGCTCTCCGCCGCCGTCTCGGTTTTTATTACCAATATCACTATCGGCACGGTAATGGGCATTACCCCGGAGATGGCGTCGCAAGGAGGAAAATATGCGATGGTGGTCGGCATACCCACGCTGCAAATGGGGGTGTTTGGCGGTCTGCTCTGCGGCATCCTGGCCGCCTGGTGCTATAACCGCTTTCACACGCTGCAGCTGCCTGAGTTCCTCGGCTTCTTTTCGGGCAAGCGCTTCGTCGCCATCGCTACGGCCTGCTTATCCTTTCTGATGGGGCTGCTGCTGCCCTATATCTGGCAGCATATCCAGTCGGGCATCGATGCGCTTTCTGTGGTGGTGAACGGCGATAATCAGGCGGCCTCCACCTTTATTTTCGGGTTAGTGGAGCGCGCGTTGATTCCGCTCGGGCTCCATCATATCTGGTATCCCTCTTTCTGGTATTCGTTCGGCGACTACACCACGCACGCCGGCCAGGTGATCCACGGCGACCAGACGATCTGGTTTAAGATGCTGGAAGAGGGCGTTAAATCCTTCAGCAGCGACTCCTATCAGAACGCCGGCAAGTTCATGCAGGGCGAGTTCCCGCTGATGCTCTTTGCTTTGCCTGCCGCCTGCCTGGCGATGTATCACGAAGCGCAAACGGCCAATAAAAAAATCGCCGCCGGGATCCTCTTCTCCGCCGCGCTCACCTGCTTCCTGACGGGGATAACCGAACCGGTTGAGTTCACCTTTATCTTTGTCGCGCCGATCCTCTACGTGTTTAACGCCATCATGGCGGGCCTGGCCTACATGATGATGTATCTGATGCATGCGCATATCGCTAAATCATTTTCCGCCGGATTTATCGACTACCTCTCATTCGGCATTCTGCCCTCGTTCAACGGTTATCAGACCCACTTCCTCAACGCCGTGATCATCGGCGTGCCGATGGGACTGATTTACTACTTTACGTTCCGCTATGTTATCCGCCGCTTTGATATCAAAACGCCAGGCCGCACCCTTGTGACGGCCAATATGAACGATAAATCGGATAACGAGATTGCGACCGAAATTATCGGCTTGCTTGGCGGGGCGCAAAATATCAATACTGTCGGATCCTGCATCACCCGTTTGCGGCTTGAGGTAGTGAAAAGCGAACTGGTCGATAAGGATGGCCTTAACGGCGTCGGCGCGCGCGGAGTGGTCTTTGTCGGTGATACGGGCATTCAGGTTATTTTCGGCGCCCGCGCGCAGTTTATCGCGCAGACGATGTCGACCATGATGGCCAAATAGCAGGCAGCGGCGCTCTCCGGCTACGGCGGGAGCGCGCGCTGGAATAATGGATCGGATTGTTATCAGGAGCAGGTTTGAAAAAAGTCAGCATCATCGATGTGGCTAAAGAGGCTAGCGTATCGGTCTCTACCGTTTCGCTGGTTTTACGGCAGAAAGGCAAGATTTCCGATGCGACTATCGAGAAGGTTCAGGCCGCTATCCAGCGGCTGGGGTACGTGCATAACGTCGCCGCCGCCAACCTGCGCGCCAGCACCTCTAATCTGATAGGACTTATCCTCTGCGACTTCAGCGACAGCTATACCGTTAAGGTGATGGCGAGCGTGGTTAAAGAGCTCGAGAAAAAGGGATTTATGCTGTTTCTCGGTCAGCCGCACGATGACGAGGCGAGCCTGGAACGCTGCCTGCTTTCGTTTAAACAGCAGGGCGTCGCAGGCATTATCTACCTGACGTCCGACACCGTTAATCCCACCGTGCCGGAGCGGCTGCGACGCTGCCCTTTACCGTTCGTGGTGGTCTCGCAGACGCTAATCAGCGAAACGTGCAATCTGGTAATGCGCGACAATCGACAGGCTGCGGCGCTGGCGACGCGCTATCTGCTGGATCGCGGCCATCGTAATATCGGCTATATCGGCGGCGAAGCGGATTCGCTGCTGCGCACGCAGCGGCTGCAGGGGCTGCGGGCCAGCCTGCTGCAAAACGGTATTGCGCACAAGGACGAGCTCGCGCCTGCCTGCAGCGACGATACCTTTGCGGCGAGTCTGGCGACGCGCCACCTGCTGGAAAAAAACAACACCCTTACCGCACTGCTCTGTCATTCGTCGACGGCGCTGATTGGCTGTCTTAACGGCATTCAGCAGGTCGGGCGCACTTTAGGCAAGGATCTCTTCCTGACGCAGCAGGTCGCACTGGTCGGCTTTGAGGATATGCTGCAGGTCAATCTTACGTCTCCCTCCTTGACCTACGTCTCATCCGCGAGCGAGGAAACCGGACGGCAGGCGGTAGAGCTGATTGTCAGCAACATCCGGGATCCTGGTTTGCCCAGGCAGCGCATCTTGCTGAGCGGCGAACTTGTCGTGCGCGAGTCTGCATGACGCCGCTCCGCTTGTTTTCCACGTCGTTACCGACAGCCTGAGCGGTTTCCCCGCAGCCGAAAAAAAATCTTATGCCTCGGGAATAAAGCTGTCGCTGGTTCGTCTTATGCGCTCTTTGCAAACAGGCGATCCTATCCTATGACGAACTCTCCACTTTCCACCGGCCAGAAAGTCGCGCGCCTCGCGCTGGTCGGCGTGGTTCCGCTGGCGCTGATCATCGTGTTTTTATGGGCCGGCGGCTGGCTGGCGCCGCAGCGTCTCTCCGCCGATAAGCTGGTTACGGCATTGCAGCAGTCCGGCGGCGAACATCCTGGGTATCGGCGCAATCACGCCAAAGGGGTCTGCGTCATCGGCGAGTTTAGGGCAACCGGCAACGCCAGCGCCTTCTCGCGCGCGCCGCTGTTCGCGCAGGGCGCGACGACGCCGGTAACGGGACGCTTTGCCATCGCCGGCGGCAACCCCGGGGCGCCCGATTATGCCGTTCCGGTGCGCAGCATGGCGCTGCTGTTTCAACAGGCGGACGGACAGCAGTGGCGTACCGGCATGAATGCGATCCCGTTCTTTCCGGTTGCCACCGTGCAGGGGTTCTACGATCAGCAGGTCGCTTCGCGACCCGATCCGGCTACCGGCAAACCCGATCCGGCCAGAATGAAAGCCTTTGTGCTTCAGCATCCGGAAATCAAACCTTTCCTCGCCTGGATAAAAGGGTACGTGCCCTCGTCCAGCTGGAGCAGCGACAGCTTCAACAGCCTGAATGCCTTCCGTTTTATCGATAAATCCAGCGCTGCGCATCTGGTGCGCTGGAGTATGGTGGCGCAAACGCCCCGTCAGCCAGAGACCGCGGAAGAGAAAACCGACAAAGATTTCCTGCAAAAGGATCTTGCGCAGCGTCTGGCGAACGGGCCGCTGAAATGGGATCTGATGGTAACCCTGGCTGGCGCGGGCGATGCGGGTAACGACGCATCGAAAGTCTGGCCTGCCGATCGCCAGACCATTAATGCCGGGACGCTGGTGGTGACCCGTTCGCTGCCTCAGCAGCAGGGCCCGTGCAACGATATCAATTACGATCCGCTGATTCTGCCCGATGGCATCGCCGCCTCCGACGATCCCTTACTGAATGCGCGCTCCGCAGCCTATGCCAAATCCTATAACCAGCGCACCCGCGAACAGTCTGAACAGGCAGGTCATCCATTATGAAACAGGTAACCTATTTTCATCCCGCGCTGCGTCTGGTGCACTGGCTAATGGCGCTGGCGATAATGACTATGTTATTTATCGGTGTGGCGATGGTGTCGACCGTCTCCTCGCTGCACGGCCTGCTGGTGGCGATTCACAAGCCGCTGGGCCTGATGATATTTGTGCTGGTGGTGGTTCGGCTGTGGCTGCGCTTTTATACCGCCATTCCGCCGCTGCCCGGCTCGATTCCCGCCTGGCAGCGCGCCCTGGCGCACCTGTCGCACTGGGCGCTGTATGCAATGATGCTGGCTCAACCGCTGATTGGCTGGGCGATGCTTTCGGCGGCGGGCTATCCGGTGACCCTCGGCGGCGGATTCGTATTGCCGGCCATCGTGCCGGTGAATAACGACTGGTACGCGCTGTTGCGTCCGCTGCATTCCATCGTCGCGCTGTTGCTATTCCTGACCATCATGGCGCATCTGGCGGCGGCGTTACTGCATGCGCTGGTACTGCGCGACGGTGTGTTTAACAGTATGGCGGGAACCCGCAAACGCTGAGGAAAGCCTGTGTCGCAGCTGACTGACGAAGAGATCCGGGACGTGATGCCGCATCTGCAACGCTTCGCGCTGTGGCTGACCCGCAGCCCGCACAGCGCTGATGATTTAGTGCAAAGCTGTTTAATCAAGGCATTGACGCGAACGCCGCAGAGCCGGGATGAGCAGAGCCTGCGCGCCTGGCTGTTTGCCATTCTTTATCGGCAGTTTATCGACGGCGAACGGCGGCGAAAGCGCTATCGAACGCTTCTCGCCTTTTTTACCGGCGAGGAGGCGTTGAGTAGCTCTACCGAGTCGATGGCGATTGCAGACGATACGCTGGCGTTGTTCGCGACGTTGCCGACCGATTATCGCGCCATACTGCTGCTGGTGAGCGTGGAGGGGCTGAGCTATAAAGAGGCGGCCGAGACGCTGGATATCCCGCTGGGAACGGTGATGTCGCGTCTCTCCCGGGCGCGAAAACTGCTGCATGAGAAATTAGAAGGCAAGGTCAAGCCGTTACCCCTAAGGAGACTGAAATGAAACCCGACGAAGAGGATCTGCACGCCTGGATAGATGGCGAAGCGGATGACGCTACCGCACGACGCGTCGAGCGTTATCTGGCGGAGGATCCTCAGGCTGCCGAACGCGTGGCGGAGATGCGTTATGAGATGCAGCTTTTGCGGCAGGCGATGCACCAGCAAAAGCAGACGCTGGAAACGCCCGAGCCGCACGCTTTTCGCCGCCGTGCGCGGCAGCAGCGGCAGCGAAAGCTGGCGCTTGCCTGCGTATTGGTTCTATCCCTTAGCGTCGGCGGCTTTACCGGCTGGCAGCTGAAAGATTCGCAAATGGCCGGTCATTTGCCGATGGAAGATGCGGTGCAGGCCTATAAGCTGTTCGGCAATGCGACGCTGACGCCGATGGACGTGGTCGCCAGCCAGCAAAACGAGCTGGCGAGCTGGGTCGGGCGCTATTTTATCAACGGCAATTTGCCGCCTAATCTGGAGCAGTATGGCTTTAAACCGCTCGGCGCGCGCCTGATAGCAACGGCGCAGGGCCCGGCGGCGCTGGTGATGTATCAGGATGCGCACGGCACCCGCCTCGCCTGGTATATCCGGCCGCTCAGTCCGGTTAAGCTGCCGCACGGCGAGCGCAAAGCCGAGAATGTGATGGCGCAGTACTGGAGTGATGAGCATTACAATTATGCCCTGGTCACGCCGCTTGATGCGGCGGCGACCGGCGACGTGCGTAAAGCGCTCTCAGAAGTAACGGGGTGATATCAGGAAGCCCATCGACAATAACGTCAGCTAAATCATAACCGCTACGCCAACATGCCCGACTCTCTCTTTATCCCGGTTGTTTGAGCCGGAGGAGTGGCTGGGGACACTATCATGGAACCGGGCGTCCTTTGTAAGAGCGCTATCCAAATCTGTTATCTGCCTTTACCTGCTGCCTGGCATTATTAACAGCCGTGACAATGTCCAAATCCTTAATGCATACTATCGCCACATAGCTAAATCGGTTTAGCTTTTTACTGGAGTTTACTGATGAATCGAATCTGGTGTTTAGGTGATGCGGTGGTTGATTTGCTTCCTGAAGAGGACGGGCGTCTCCTGCAATGTCCTGGAGGCGCGCCGGCTAACGTGGCGGTGGGAATCGCCCGGCTTGGAGGAAACAGTCGATTTATTGGCCGTGTGGGAGACGATCCTTTCGGACGCTTTTTGCGACAAGTGCTTGAGAGGGAAAATGTGGATGTCTCCTGCATGTTGATGGATAAGACGCACCGCACTTCAACCGTGGTAGTAGCACTGGACGCCGAGGGTGAACGTACCTTCACATTTATGGTTCGCCCAGGCGCGGACTTATTTCTGGAACGCCATGATCTTCCTCAGTTTATCCCTCACGACTGGTTACACTGTTGCTCAATTGCACTGCTTCAGGAACCCTCTAGAAGCACCACCTTACAGGCAATGAAATCAGTGCGTGACGCAGGCGGCTATGTCAGTTTTGACCCCAATATTCGACTCGATCTCTGGCAGGATAAAGCTGAACTCCATCGCTGTATCAGGCAGGCACTTCAACTGGCAGATGTTGTGAAGCTTTCCGAGGAAGAGCTGATATGGATAGCGGATTGCGCCGACGTTGAAGCCGCTATCGAGGAGCTGGCGAAGCATTTTGCGATCAGATTACTGTTGGTCACTCAGGGTAGCGCAGGCGTATGGGCCTGGTATAACGACGGGCTTGTTCACTATCCGGCGAAGCCCGTACTCAGCATCGATACAACCGGTGCTGGAGATGCCTTTGTCGCAGGGCTGTTATGGGGACTTGCGCAGAACGGGCTTCCTGCTGATGCTGCGCAACTGGCGGCACGTCTGCAGTGCGCACAGGCATGCGGCGCGCTTGCGACAACAGCCAAAGGGGCAATGACAGCTTTGCCTGATTACCCGCAACTGCAGGATCACCTCAATCAGTAATCGCTTTTACTCCCTGTTTTGAGACATGCCTCACATCAACTAAACCGGTTTAGCAAATTCCGTTGCGCTTTCAAAATCAGCACAACTATGATGCTGACCTAAATCGGTTTAGCAATAACGTTTTATTGATGATGGCCTTACCTCAGGGATGCAAACCAGTGAAAAAACGTCTTTTAGCGCTTAGCCTCGGCACATTATTGAGTTCTGGCCCCGCCTGGGCGGCTAACTCTATGGAAAGTATTGAAGCGCGTCTCGCGGCAATGGAAAAACGCCTGGCTGCAGCTGAACAGCGGGCCAGTGCTGCGGAATACCGCGCGCTGGCTGCTGAGAATCAGGCACAGAAGCTGACTGCCACGCAACAGCAGCAACAGCAGCCCCAGATCGTGAACGAACAGAGAGAACCGCGCGCCGAGAAACCAGAACAGAGTAGCAGGAATAATACAGATGGATTTGAATTCCATGGCTACGCGCGTTCAGGGCTGCTGATGAATAGCTCCGCAGCAAAAACGCAGGGCGGCCCGACCGTCACGCCGGCAGGAGAAACCGGCGGTCACGTTGGCCGACTCGGCAACGAACCCGATACCTACGTTGAGCTAAATCTCGAACATAAGCAAATCCTCGCTAACGGCGCGACGACCAGGTTCAAGGCGATGCTGGCCGACGGTCAGCGAACCTACAATGACTGGAGTGCCGCCAGCAGCGATCTCAACCTGCGTCAGGCTTTCGTGGAACTTGGACAGTTGCCCACGTTCACTGGTGCCTTCAAAGACAGTACCGTCTGGGCTGGTAAGCGCTTTGATCGCGATAACTTCGATATTCACTGGATTGATTCTGACGTGGTGTTTCTTGCTGGCACCGGCGCAGGCATCTATGACGTCAAGTGGAGCGACGAAGCGCGCAGCAACCTGGCGATTTACGGTCGTACCTTCGGTGATATCGAGAATAATGACAACACCGCACAGAATTACATTCTGTCTCTGAATAATTTTGTAGGGCCGCTGCAGCTGATGGTGAGCGGCATGCGCGCTAAAGATAATAATGAGCGCACCGATATTGACGGCAATCGCGTTAAAAACGATGCAGCGAACAACGGTGTGCATGCGCTAATCGGACTACACAGCGATAGCTTCTATGGCCTGCGTGAAGGGTCATCGAAAACCGCGCTGCTCTATGGTCACGGCTTAGGCGCTGAGGTGAAAACCATCGGTGCCGATGGCGCACTGCTGCCGGAAGCTGATACCTGGCGTCTGGCCAGTTATGGCATGACGCCGCTCGGCGAGGGCTGGCATGTCGCACCGGCGCTACTGGCGCAAAGCAGTAAAGACCGTTACGTCAAAAGCGACAGCTATAAATGGGTTACCGCTAACCTGCGTCTGATTCAGGAAATTACCCAGAATTTCGAGATGCAGTATGAAGGCTCCTGGCAGTATATGGATCTGCGTCCTGCAGGCTACAACAACCGCAACGCCGTTAGCGGCAACTTCTACAAATTAACCGTGGCGCCGACGCTGAAGGCGAGCGACGTCGGGGAATTTCTAAAACGTCCTGAAATCCGCCTGTTCGCCAGCTGGATGGACTGGGATCACCGCCTGGATAACTACGCCACAGATGATGCCTTTGGCAGCAGCGGCTTTAAGGCCGGTGGTGAGTGGAATGTCGGCGTACAGATGGAAACCTGGTTCTGATATTGCGGCCCCCCACGGGGGCCCTGTTCCCTTTTGTTGGCATTAAAATGAAAAACTGAGGTCATTATGGATTTTGTGAACATCTCGCGCGCGCTGCTGCCGTTGCTAGGAGGCCGAGAAAATATTGCCAGCGCGGCGCACTGTGCAACGCGCTTGCGCCTGGTGCTGGTGGATGATGCCAAAGCGGATACCGCCGCAATTGGAAAAATTGAGGGAGTTAAAGGATGTTTTCGCAATGCGGGACAATTGCAGGTGATCTTTGGCACCGGCGTGGTTAATAAAGTCTACGCTGCCTTTATTCGCGAAGCCGGCATTAGTGAAGCCAGTAAGTCAGAAGCGGCTGATATCGCCGCGCGCAAGCTCAACCCCTTCCAGCGCATCGCGCGTCTGCTGTCGAATATATTTGTCCCAATCATTCCGGCCATCGTTGCATCCGGCCTGCTGATGGGACTGCTGGGAATGGTAAAAACTTACGGCTGGGTAAACCCCGACAATGCGCTCTATATCATGCTGGATATGTGCAGCTCGGCGGCATTCATCATTCTGCCAGTCCTGATTGGCTTCACCGCTGCGCGAGAATTTGGCGGTAACCCGTTCCTCGGCGCCACGCTGGGCGGCATTCTGACACACCCTGCGCTGACAAATGCCTGGGGCGTAGCGGCCGGATACCACACAATGAACTTCTTCGGCATAGAAGTGGCGATGATCGGCTATCAGGGCACCGTATTCCCGGTACTGCTGGCGGTGTGGTTTATGAGTATTCTGGAGAAACAGCTGCGCCGAGTGATTCCGGATGCACTTGATCTGATCCTGACGCCGTTCCTGACGGTAATCATTTCCGGCTTCATTGCGCTACTTATTATCGGTCCGGCAGGCCGTATGCTCGGTGACGGCATTTCATTTGTGCTCAGCACACTCATTGCTCATGCGGGCTGGCTGGCTGGATTACTCTTCGGCGGCCTGTACTCGGTGATTGTTATTACCGGCGTGCATCACAGCTTCCATGCCATAGAGGCAGGGCTGCTTGGCAATCCGTCGATTGGCGTTAATTTCCTGCTGCCGATCTGGGCAATGGCGAATGTGGCGCAGGGCGGCGCCTGTCTGGCGGTCTGGTTCAAAACCAAAGATGTCAAAATCAAGGCGATTTCGCTGCCATCCGGCTTCTCCGCACTGCTCGGCATTACGGAAGCGGCTATTTTTGGTATTAATCTGCGCTTTATGAAGCCGTTCATTGCCGGACTGGTCGGCGGCGCGTTAGGCGGGGCCTGGGTGGTATCAATGCATGTTTCAATGACCGCAGTAGGCCTGACCGGTATTCCCGGCATCGCGATCGTGCAGGCAAGCTCACTGCTCAATTATGCGACTGGCATGGTGATCGCATTTAGCGCTGCGTTTATTCTCTCTTATTTGCTCAAATACAAAACGGATGCAGACTAATGGGCTCGACCACACTGTTACCCCAAATTCTTAACGCAGTGATGCGTGGTCAGCCGAAGGCACTCAGCGATCCCCACTATCCTGGCTGGCACCTTGCGCCGGTAACGGGGCTGCTTAACGATCCCAATGGCTTTATCAATTTCGCTGGTCGCTATCATCTCTTCTATCAGTGGAATGCGTTGGGCTGTGAACACAAATTTAAATGCTGGGGACACTGGAGTTCCACCGATCTGCTCCACTGGCAGCATGAGCCGATTGCGCTGATGCCTGATGAAGCCTTTGACCGCAGCGGCTGCTACTCTGGCAGCGCCGTGGATGATAACGGCGTGTTGACGCTGATCTACACCGGCAACGTGAAATTTGACGACGGATCGCGCACCGCCTGGCAATGTCTGGCCGTCCAAAATGAGGCGGGCTGTTTCGATAAGCTGGGGCCGGTTATCGCGCTGCCGGAGGGATATACCGGACATGTTCGCGACCCAAAAGTATGGCGGCATGGCGATCAGTGGTACATGGTGCTCGGGGCACAAGACAGCCATAAGCAGGGCAAGGTGCTGCTGCTGCGCTCTGCAGATTTGCATCACTGGCACCCTTTAGGCGAGATTGCCGGCAGCGGTCTGAACGGGCTGGGCGACGCTGGCTATATGTGGGAATGCCCAGATTTGTTTACTCTTGGGGAGACGACTTTCCTGATTTGCTGCCCGCAGGGCATTGCACATGAAGAGCAGCGCTTTCTCAACGCACATGCCAGTGCCTGGCTCGCTGGCAATTTTAATTACGACACCGCCGACTTCGCTCATGGACCCTTTCACGAGCTTGATGCTGGCTTTGAGTTCTACGCCCCGCAAACCACGCTTACCGCCGACGGACGGCGGCTGTTGATTGGCTGGATGGGCGTGCCGGACGGCGAAGAGATGTACCAGCCAACAATTGCGCAATCCTGGCTCCACCAGATGACTTGCGTGCGCGAACTCGACGCGCGTGATGGTCGTCTTCTGCAGCGACCGGTCGCTGAATTGCAGGCATTGCGCGGCGACGAACACCGTTATTACGGTCGGGCAAGCGGCGCCCCGGTGTTAGCAGCGCAGCGGCTGGAACTGGTGCTTACGGGGTCGGGCGGTATTACGCTGAATTTTGCTGAAACTTTGTATCTGGACTGGCATGGAGAAGGATTGCGTCTCGCCCGGCGCAGTTTGGTGAGCGGCGAATGGCACTATCGCTACTGGCGTGGAGCGGTTACTGAGCTGCATATATTATGCGATCACTCCAGCGTTGAAATTTTTATCAATGAGGGTGAAGGCGTGATGAGCAGCCGCTATTTTCCGGCGCATCACGCGCAACTCACGCTGATCGGCGACGAAGAAGTGAATGCCCGCTACTGGCCGTTGCGTCACCTCATGGTAGAATAAGTCATTGTTTCATTAAATGTCGCATTGATGTGAAAAAAACCAGACGCGTTACCATTGCCGATATCGCCGCGTTGGCAGGCGTATCTAAAGCAACCGCCAGCCTGGTACTGAATGGCCGGGGCAAAGAGTTGCGCGTAGCGAAAGAGACGCGCGAAAGAGTACTAACGCTGGCGCGTGAACATCACTACCAGGCGAGTATCCATGCGCGCCTGTTACGTGAGAATCGTAGCCATACGCTGGGTCTGGTGGTGCCTGAGATCACTAATTATGGTTTCGCAGTTTTCTCTCATGCCCTGGAAAATCTCTGCCGCGAGGCGGGTTTACAGTTGCTCATCTCCTGTACGGATGAAAATGCCGGGCAGGAGCGGGTGGTCGTGGATAACCTTGTGGCGCGTCAGGTAGATGGATTAATTGTGGCATCAAGCATGCTCAGCGACAGCGACTATGTGAAGCTGAGCGAACAACTGCCGGTGGTGCTGTTTGACCGCTACATGAGCGATACCAGGCTGCCGCTGGTGATCACCGACTCTGTGACGCCTACCTCCGACCTGGTTGAAAGGATGGCGCGCGCTAATCCCGACGAGATTTATTTTTTGGGTGGGCAGTCGCGCCTTTCTCCTACCAGAGACCGTCTTGCGGGCTTTATGGCGGGACTGGAACGTGCAGGCGTTACGCCTCGTCCGGAGTGGATCATTCATGGTACTTATCACCCCAGCAGCGGTTACGAAATGTTTGCAGCGCTTTGTGCCAGACTGGGCCGTCCTCCTAAAGCGATATTCACTGCTGCCTGCGGGCTGATGGAAGGCGTTTTGCGCTATATGAGCCAGCACCATTTGCTCAGTAGCGATATGCGTATGGCCAGCTTCGACGATCACTATCTCTATGACTCGCTCTCTGTCGCGATTGATACTATTGAGCAAGATGTTCCCAGACTGGCCCAAGAATGTTTCACTCTGTTGACTGCGATGATTGGCGGCGAAGAACCTACTAACCAGCAAACGGTATTACCGGCAACCGTTAAATTACGTGGTAAACATTAATCTGAGGCTTGCCTTTTGTGTATACACTGGATCATAATTCGCATAATCATAATTATGTTAAATGTGATCGCGATATTCATACCGCCTCGATGTTCTGTCCGCTACCCTACTTTATGCAAAACCCGCGCTACCCGTTATTTTACTGCGCCTGATAGCTCACAGCGCCGTTCAGATCTTACAGCCTCACCTGCACGGCGAACTCAGGGCCGCCCGGGCAGCCCTGAAACCCAGCTTACTGCGCCTGCTGTTGATTCTTTTCCGCGTCCTTTTTCTCTTTTTTATGGGCCATATGATGGCCTACGGCGCAGCCCGCCGCCGCGCCGGCGACGGCATGATCTTTGATATGCCCGGCCGCGCCGCCGACCGCTGCGCCTTTGAGGCAGCCCTTCGCCTCAGCCTGGGAGGCGACCGACATCAGCAGGCCCAGGGTAATCACTAAACACGACAGTTTACGCATTTGAACGCTATCCTCATAAGAATTAACAGCACATTGCCGATAAGCAGCCCGATGAGCATAGTCGCAATGTTAGGCCCGTAGAGGGTAATACGACTACCGTTGTCATTCTGTTGAGGAATCGTTGCATGTTTATGTGAAGAGCACCCATTGCGCTTCTCGGCATCACGCCTGGTTAGCGTCGGCGCCGCGCTTTGCTTCCCGGCGACAGCGTTCGGAGCAGTACTGCACCTGATCCCAGCACTTTTCCCATTTTTTACGCCAGGTCATCGGCTTCTTGCAGTTTTTACAATAGCGTACCGGCAGCGACTGTTTGTTTCCCTTAAAAACGCGCATTATTTGCCTCTCTCAGGTTCAGCATTATCGCTTCTTCGCTCGAACCGACCGCCCACCCACCAGAGCGCGAGCGCCGTCAGAGCGATAACGCCCAGCGCCGCGAATGCCGTGCTGTAGGAGTAACGCGCGGCAATGGTGCCCGCCAGCGCCGGACTCATCGCGGCGCCCGCCCCTTGCATCAGCATAATCGCGCCCTGCCCTGCATTGGTATGCCCGCTTCCCGCCAGCACGTTAACAATATAGCCCGGCACCGCCACGCCCAGCAGTCCGGCCGCCAGGCCATCCAGTATCTGAACCGGGATCATCCCCAGGGCGCCAGGCCAGGCAGAGGCGATAGCAGCGCGCAGCGGCAACACCAGCAGCGCCGCCGTAATCAGTAGTGAATAGCCCGACTTTTGCGCGCGGCTGGCGGCAAACAGGGCTACCGGGATCATCACGCACTGCGAAATCACCACGGTGGCGGCTGCATAAACGCCGGCAGGCATCGTCCCGTCATGGGCGGCGGCGGCACGCATGCTCAGCATGGGCAGCAGCGCGGCATTGCTGAGATGGAACAGCAGCAGCGTCAATCCGGTGATGATAATGGCGGGGTTGCGCAGAATAACCGAAAGCCTGGGCACCGCAAGCCGGTGGTCATCGCCGCTTAATCCGCGCGCAAGGCGATGATCGATATCTTCATGCCGGATAGCTAAAACGGAAAGCGCCGCGCAGAGCGCCATGGCGGTCATCAAAACGAAGACGGCGCCTGTTCCCCACCAGGCGACGGAAATCCCGGCGATAATGGCCGCGGTCATATTGCCGCCGTGGTTAAAGGCTTCGTTATGGCCCATCTGGCGGCTGAATCCATCTGGCCCAGTCAGGCCAAGCGTGATGCCGGTCAGCACGGGCGCGATAAATGCCGCTGCAAGGCCGGTGAGGATCTGCGAAAAAAGCGTTACCCATGAATCGGGAAAATACCAGAGCAGCAGCGTCGACACGGTAATGACCAGCGAGCCGACAATCAGCAGCAGGCGCTTATGGCGCGTCGCATCCGTTATCAGTCCGGCGGGAAGCGTGGCGAACAGGCCCGCCAGACCGCCGGCAGACATCACCCAGCCGATATCATCCGCTCGCCAGTGATGTTCGGTGAGGAAGATGCCCAAAAACGGGCCCAGTCCGTCCCGCACGTCCGCCATAAAAAAATTTACCAGACAGAGCGCCTGAAGCGATCGCAGCGTCATACACATCCTCGTTAATAAGTTTACGATTATCGGGGATAAACCCCGCTTCGTTTAAGCCTGGCACGGAAAGCGAGGTTGCGTAAAAAACAGGGGTCACTGGCCAGCTAAACGCCCTGCTACCCTGTCACCCGCGTCTATAACGCATAAAAAAAATTAACTGATAAATAAATCAGTTTGCATTAAGTAAAGAAGTAATAAATAGCGTCCCGGTGTAACCAAAAAAGACAAATGCTCAAACCGGATTAGCTGATAATAAATAGAGATAAGGCGAGAGCGAAGGAATAAATATTAAATAAATTAAATGAAAAAGGGAATGTTCCTATAATTATGCTTTGCTTTACTCGGTGGCGGAATTAAAAAGATGTTGATTATATAATCACTTCACCTGAGCGTGCTTTTTCAGCGTGTCACCTGTTGCTTCCGGAATTTTATCAGGGGCTTATATGAAAATAATAGTGAGCGGGCGCGGCTACCCGGAAAAAAGAAACATTATCGTTAACGAGCAGTACACCTACCTTGATTTTCGTTATAAAAATATATGGCTTTACATCAATAAAATAAGACAGAAGCTGGCGCGTGCTAATAAGGTCTTTATCTTCTGGCCTTTCCGTTTCCTTATGCCGGCGGACACCCAGGTCATCCATCTGTTTAACGAGGTGGCTCAGACCCGGCAGCGCTGGATCGCCACCTTTGAAACCGAGCTGCCACGCGTTCTGCCGGTGCCGGGCGTGCCCAAACTCGCCAATCCCGCGCTAAAGAAGGCGCTCAGGCTGGTCGCCGCGCCGCAGTGTGTGGCGATCGTGGCGATGTCTGAAGCCGCAAGGCAGATTCAGCTAAAACTGCTGGAAGCCTTTCCTGACGAGGCGGCAGCCATCATCCCTAAAATGCATAAGCTGCATCCCCCGCAGCCGGTGCTTTATGACGGGCCGCGCGATACGCCTGACAAAAAGCTAATTTTTACCTTTGTTGGTAATGAATTTTATCGCAAAGGCGGCGCCGAGGTGGTGCTCGCTTTTAGCGAGCTGGCCGAAGAAGGGGTAATTAATGCCGATACCGTCGAGGTGAATATAACAGGCGATCTTAACAATAGGTATAACATCGCGCATGGCAAATATCAGGATGAAGCCGCTTTTTACAGTAAAATTGAACAATCGCTAACGCGATATAATATTTTTACTCATGCTACCTCCAGACCCAACAGCGAGCTCATCGCGTTATTTAAGCGCGCCCATGTCGGGCTGCTGCCTAGCTGGCAAGATACCTATGGCTTTTCCGTTCTGGAAATGCAGGCGTGCGGCTGTCCCGTTATCACCACCAACGTGCGCGCGCTGCCTGAAATAAATCCGGACGCCGCGGGCTGGACCCTCGCCTGTCCTCTGAACGCGATGTTTGAACTCACCGTGGCGTCCGTTGAGGATAAAATAGCGCTGAGGCGTCTGATGGTGGCCCAGCTGAAAGCGCAAGTGCTGGCGATCCTGGCGGACCGGGCGTCTGTTCTCTCCCGTTCTCAAAACGCCCTGCGGCGAATCGAGACGCACCATAATCCGGCGCGTTTTAAAGAGAGCCTCGACGCAATTTATGCGCTGGCGCGGTGATGCAAGCAGCAGGGCCGCGAGAGTCAGATTCGCGCGTCGCCTTCCAGACGGACCCAGCGACGTCCGGTCGCCACCGTGAGCGCAACCAGCGTCAGGCCCGCTGCCAGATGCATTAAAAAATCGATCATATGCAGCTGCGTGTCGTGGCAGAGCGACAGCAGCATCGACGACATAAAAGCGATGCCGCATCCCGCCAGCGCCAGACTTTTTGCCGGAAAGAGCGAGCGGGTACGATAGAGGCTGAACACCGAGATCGCCATCATCGGCAGGCCCGCGCACAGCATAAAGAGATAGCAGTGAATGCCCTCGCCAAAGCGTCCTGCGCCAGCGGGCACCTGCGCGGCGGTCATGTTGCCGAGATTGAGCGCCAGCCACGCCAGCGCCGGCAAAAGAAGGTAACGCAGCGCGGGCGGCTTCCGTCCCGCCAGGCTAAGGGTAAAGGCTCCGGCGATAGCGCCGACGCCCAGCATAAAAGACAACAGCAAGGCCGCTATTGCCAGCGGCGCGCCGGGCTGCGACCAGTCGGTGTAGCGGCTGTGTAGCGCCCAGCTGCCGAGCGCGCCGCAGGGCAGCGCCGCCGCGATCCAGCCAGTGACGCGCCATGCCGTTGGCCAGATGCGTCTGACCGGCTGCGCTGACGCGCTGAGCTGTTCGATAAGTTGGTCATGATTTCTCATGCTTGCCACTTCCAGATTTACGCAGGTTGAGCATTGCGCGGTGCAAAAGCGATTTGACCGCAGAAAGCGAAAGATTGGCCTCAGCCGCCGCCTGGGCCAGGCTCTGTTCGCGCAGGTGAACGGACTCGACGATCTGTCGCTGACGTGCCGGCAACGCGCCTAAACAGTCGTTTAGCGCATCCTCGCCCGCATCGGTCTCGTTCGTTTCCGTCGTCTGGCGGTGAAGGACGTCCTCGTCCTGCACTTCATGCTGGCGGCCACGCTGACGCAGGGCGTCGATCGCCCTTGCCGAAGCGATAGCCGCCACCCAGGGCAGCAGGGGACGGCGCGGATCGTAAGTGTGGCGCACCCGATGTATCGCCAGCAGCGTCTCCTGAATCACATCTTCAACCAGCGCGTCGTCGGCGATTTTTTTGCGCACCAGGGCACGGATGGCGGGCACCATCGCTTTCAGAAGCTGGTTATAGGCGGCTTTATCGCCAGCCTGCGCGCGGGCCATTAAGAGAGGCCAGTGCTGAGCGCGCGCGTCAGTGGCGGGCATCGCCCGCGCTTAAAGGCTGAACCATCCGCCCGGCTAAGAGGTTAATCAATATTCACCCGTTCACGTTTTCTTTCCGCTTTCAGCGGCCTGCTCAAGCGCCGAAATAACGATGCCCGGCGTCAGGACCTGCGGCAGCACCAGCGGTTTTCCGCCGTTTGCCGGATAAACCACATAGAGCGGCAGCCCGCCTCGCCCGAAATCGCTGAGCGCCTGCTCGACGTCCGGATTATATTTCGTGGAGTCCGCGACCATATAGATGGTGTCGGTGCGCGCCATCGCCGCTTTCACCGCCTGAGTCGACAAAGAGGTGCGGTCGTTAACCTGGCAAGTGATGCACCAGGAGGCGGTAAAGTTCACCAGTACCGGCTTGCCCTGGCCTTTAATCGCATCCACGTTCTGCGGCGACCAGGCGACGGCCGCCGCCGCCACGGCGCTCCCGACGTTCTCTTCAGGCGCGGCAACGCTTTTCAGATTGATCAGCGGCGGCACCAGCAACAGCAGGAAAACCGCCGTCGTCAGATGCAGCGCCCAGTGGCGACGTCCCATCATACGGCGTTTCTGCGCCATGCCATATAGCCAGGCGGCAAAACTGAGCAGCAGGCAGCAGCCGAGGATCGCCGCCAGCGCCGCCGAACCCGCCTGGCGTTCCAGCACCCAAATCAGCCAGCCAACGGCGCCCAGCATCGGGAAAGCCAGCCCGTGTTTCAGCGTCATCATCCAGGCGCCGGGTGCCGGCAGCACGCGCGCCAGTACCGGGAAGAAGGCGATCAGGGTAAAGGGCGCGGCGAATCCGAGCGCCAGCGCGATAAAAATCACCAGGCTGACGGCGGGCGGCTGCGTCAGCGCATAGCCGACGGCGCTGGCCATAAAGGGCGCGCTGCACGGGGTCGCCACGACGATAGCGAGCGCGCCGGTGAGCGCCGACCCCACTAAGCCGCCACGATTGCCGCCCACCTCGCCTGCCCGCTGCAGGGAAAGCCCAATTTCAAACACGCCGAAGAGATTAAGCGCCGAGGCCAGCATCACCAGAATCAGCAGCGCGATGACCATCGGCGACTGTAGCTGAAAGCCCCAGCCGACCGAGGCGCCGCCCGCTCGCGCCAGCAGCAGTACCCCCACCAGCGCCAGCATCGTCACGACCACGCCCAGTAAAAACGCCAGCCCCTCGGCGCGGGCGTGCGCCGGTTTGTCGTGATGGCGGATCAAACTCAGCGCCTTCAGCGAAATCACCGGGAATACGCACGGCATAAGATTGAGTATCAGGCCGCCGAGAAACGCGGCGGCGATAGCTGTCAGCATGATAATTTCACCTGGTTCAGGGGTCAGGCAGGATTGGCCTGACGATATTTTTTCACTGCGTCCATCGCCTTCTGGATATGCGCATCCGGATTTTTGTCGGTATAGCTGAGCAGAATTTTGCCGTCCGGGGCGATCACGTAAGAGGTGCGATCGGAAAAAGTTTTCCCTTTAAAATCCATAGTGCTTTTGTATTCCGCCGCCACTTTGGCGCCGGGATCGGCCGCAACGGTGAATTTATCGCGGCACTCGAGCTGCGAGAATTTCGCAATCTGGTCGGTATTGCCCGCGGTCACGCCAATGACCGTCGTGCCCTGCTTGTTGAATTCGTCAGTCGCCTCGGCGAAATCGTGCGCTTCCAGCGTGCAGCCCGCGCTGAAGGCCGCCGGAAAGAAATAGAGCACTACCGGCCCTTTCTGCAGCGCCTGCTGCAAAGAGAAGGTGGTCGCTTTACCGGCCAGCGCCGCGTCGAGTTTGAAATCGGGCGCCTTGTCGCCGACCTGCAGCGCGGCGAACGCCGAGGCGACAGGCAGGCTCAGGGCGAGAAGCGTGGCGGCCGCCAGCGTTTTCAGGTTGTTTTTCATCGGCATCTCATTCTTCTCCGTGGGTAATCAGGCGACATGCCTGGAGGATATAATCAAAGGTTCGTCAGCCGCTGCGGAAAAGTTTCGCTGCCGGAAAATATTTTTGCGGCAGGGCGATTCCTGAACCGGCGCGGGTACCTTGTGATACTATGCGCCGAACGGATTTCAGACCGCATGAGGCGCATCGGGATGCATAAAAACAGTACGCCGACCCCGCACGACGCGGTGTTCAAAACCTTTCTCTCGCACCCTGAGACGGCGCGCGACTTCATGGCGCTGCATCTGCCGCCCGCGCTGCTGGCGATCTGCGATCTCTCCACGCTGAAGCTGGAATCCGGCAGTTTCGTCGAGGATGACCTGCGTCCTTACTACAGCGACGTGCTTTACTCGCTGAAAACCGGCGGCGGGGATGGCTATGTGCACGTCCTGATTGAGCATCAGAGCTCGCCGGATAAGCATATGGCGTTTCGGCTGATGCGCTATGCCGTGGCGGCGATGCAGCGTCATCTTGATGCCGGGCATAAAACCCTGCCGCTGGTGATCCCGGTACTTTTTTACCAGGGCAAGCGCAGCCCTTATCCTTACTCGATGAACTGGCTCGATTCGTTTAGCGAACGTGAGCGGGCCGCGGCGCTCTATAGCGGACATTTTCCGCTGGTGGACGTGACCGTGATCCCGGATGAAGAGATTATGCAGCACCGCAGCATGGCGGCCCTGACCCTGCTGCAAAAGCATATTCGCCAGCGCGATCTTCGAGGACTGCTCGATCAGCTGGCCACGCTAATGCTGACGGAATTTATGACCGGACAGCAGGTGATGGCGCTGGTAAACTATATGCTTCAGGCCGGCGAAACGCCGGACGCGAAAGCGATGATTCGCGAACTGGCACAGCGCGTGCCGCAGCATGAGGATGAACTGATGACCCTTGCACAACAGCTTGAGCAGATAGGCCTGAAAAAAGGACTGGAACAAGGGCTGGAACAAGGCCGCCAGCTTGGCGAGCGTGAAGCCAGCCTCAATATCGCCCGAAACTTGCTGAAAAACGGTATGGACGTGCCTTCAGTGATGAAAGTGACGGGCCTGTCCGAAGAAGATCTGCAGCAAATCCGCCACTAAGTCCTGCCTGACTCATTACGCTTAGCCGCCGCGCCTTCCGGCGGCTAAGCTGTCACCCGCTTCGCTCTGTTTACTACGGCTTGATGACAGGCAGGCTTTCTGGCGAGGTGAAGATCGTCAGCCCGAGGGATTGGCCAAGGCGCACGTCATTGTCGGCGCCCTGCGACGCGCCCGGCATGCGCAAAATGGCGTCGCAGCAGGCGATTAAGCGATGCGCGACCGGATAGAGAAATCTCTCGCTGATCTCGTCGCCGATGTGGGCCGATCCTGCGGCGGCCGCGAGCGGCAGCGCCAGCCACTCGCCGATCACCGGCGTATGTCCGCGCTGATAAACCTCCAGCGCCATGCGGTTCATCTTCGCCAGGTTGGCATCGATCAACGCCGGATCGCCGTTCGTGCCGCTGCGAACCGGGCCCGCGATCAAAATCATCATTGGCTGTCCCCTTCGAAAACGGCGCTGAGCGCCAGGTGCTGCAGCAAGATGATGGTCTTGGCATCTTCAATCTCGCCGCTGCGGATCGCCGCCAGCGCGCGGGCGAAAGGCCACTCCAGCACTTCGATATCCTCGCCCTCTTCCGCCAGCCCGCCGCCCTTGCCGCGCCGATCGTCGTCATGATATTCGGCGATGAAAAAGTAGAGCTTTTCCGTAACGGATCCGGGGCTCATATAAGCCTCCAGCACCTTCTCCGCATGCGTAACCCGGAAGCCGGTCTCCTCTTCCGCCTCCGCGAGGATGCGCGCTTCGGGCGAGGCATTGTCGAGCAGGCCAGCCGCCGCCTCGATTAAATAGCCGCTATGGCCGTTGATATAGACCGGCAGGCGAAACTGGCGGGTCAGCACCACGCTTTTACGCGCGCGGTTGTAAAGCAGAATGACCGCGCCGTTGCCGCGATCGTAGGCTTCACGGCTCTGCTCTTGCCAGCTGCGCGCTGCTGCTCAAAGGTATATTTCTTCAGCGTGTACCAGTTATCGGATAACACCTGCTCGTGCAGGTGACGTATGTTCGGCTGCATGTTTTCTCCTCAGGAAGGTGACAAAAAACACGCTATCATGCATAATCGTGCAACATCAAGAAAAAACAAAGGCGTTTCTTTATGCTGAGTTCACAGCGCAAGCAGCAGATCCTGGCGATACTCGCCGAGGAAAAACAGGTGATGTCCAGCGAGCTGAGCCAGCGCTTTAGCGTCTCAGAGGACTCGATACGGCGCGATCTTCGCGAGCTGGCGGCGGAAGGCTTGCTGCAGCGCGTACACGGCGGCGCGCTGCCGGTATCTGCAGCGGTGGCCCCTTTTGAAACACGCAAAAACGTGCATGCCGGCTCCAAGCAGCTTATCGCGCAAAAAGCAGTCAGACTTATCCAGCCCGGTCAGGTCGTGATTATCGACGGCGGCACCACCACCGAAGCGATGGTGCGGCAGCTGCCTGCGGATCTGGCGTTTACCGCCGTCACCCACAGCCCGAGCGTTGCCGTGGCGCTGGTCGACTTCCCTCAGGTCGAGGTGATTATGCTTGGCGGACTGCTCTATCGTCACTCTGTCGTGGCGGTAGGTGCAGCGGTGCTGGAGGCTATCGCACGCATCAATGCCGATCTTTTTTTTATGGGCGTCACGGGCGTTCATAAGAACGCAGGATTGACCACCGGCGACTATGAAGAGGCGGGAATTAAACGGGCGCTGGCGGCGCGCGCCTCGGAAACCGTGGTAATGGTATCGCAGGAGAAGATGAATTCGGCCTCGGCGTTTGCCATCGGCGATTTGACGCTGGCCAGCACGCTGGTGGTCGACGGCGAGCCGGATGCGGAGATGAAGAGGCTGCTGGCGCAAAAGCAGATTACAGTGATTTAAAGGCGACGCATCTGGGGCGAAAACGGCGAGGAGACGACCGGCGCACCCTCGTCCGGGCTAAGGTGCGCCGCCGCAGAATAAGCGATTACTTCGCTAGCGCTTTCAGCAGCTGCGCCGCCGTTGCCGCCGATGAGCCCGGGTTCTGTCCGGTGATTAGCAGGCCGTCCTGCACTACCCAGGAGCCCCAGTCTTCGCCTTTGGAATAGAGGCCGCCTTTGGCGATCAGCTCATCCTCCACCAGGAAAGGCACGATGTTGGTCAGGCCGACGCCCTCTTCTTCGCTGTTAGCGAAGCCGGTCACTTTTTTACCTTCGACCAGCGGACGCCCCTCTGCGGTTTTCACATGGCGCAGCACGCCCGGCGCATGACAAACCAGCGCAACCGGTTTTTGAGCGGCAATAAAGCTTTCGATCAGGGCGATGGAGTGCTGATCTTCCGCCAGATCCCATAACGGGCCGTGGCCGCCTGGGTAGAACACCATATCGAAGTCGGAGGCGGAAACGCTCTCCAGGCGTACCGTTGACGCCAGCTGCGCTTTGGCTTCTTCATCCGCCTCGAAGCGATGGGTCAGATCGGTCTGGAAATCAGGCTCATTGCTTTTCGGATCCAGCGGCGGGTTGCCGCCCTGCGGCGAGGCCAGGGTAATTTCGGCGCCGGCGTCTTTAAAGGCGTAGTAAGGTGCGGCCAGCTCTTCCAGCCAGAAACCCGTTTTACGTCCGGTGTCGCCCAGCCGATCGTGCGAGGTCAAAACCATTAATACTTTCATGTCTGTTCTCCGCTTAATGAAGTTGCCATTTAAATAGTAGACCAGTCGTCTAGATTCTGCTGATAAAAAAAGTCGTTGCCGACCTTTTTTGCCGCCCCTCAGGAGGCAGCGTTAAGCATTTGCTGCGTCAGCGCCATGGCTGATGCAAACGGCCGCTTGTTGCGTACAATCTTGACCATCACGCTGGCGCCGAGCCAGAGCTGATAGAGAGTTTCCGCCACCACGGCCGGCTTCTCTTCAGTGCGCAGCGACCCTTCCGCTACGCCCGCCTCAATGGCGTCCGTCAGGCGCGCCACGATGCCGGCGGTGCCCTTTTCCAGCGTATGGCGCATCGCTTCCGAGAGATCGGCCACTTCGACGCCCAGCTTGACGGCCAGGCATTTGCCCTGACAGTCCTGAAAAGATTGCGTATCCTGCCACTGCTGCCAGTAGTGCATCAGCCTTTGCTGCATCGTGCAGTTGGGCTGGCTCAGCGTCTCATCCATATTCGCCAGATAGTCGTCAAAGTAACTTTCCAGCATAGCGACGCCAAAGGCATCTTTCGAACCGAAGTAGTGATAGAACGAGCCTTTCGGCACGCCTGCTTCCGTCAGAATTTCGTTGAGACCGACAGCCGAGTATCCTTTGCTGGCCATAATGCGCTGGCCGGTGTCCAGGATATGTTCGCGAATGCCTTCTCTGTGCTTGTGAGCGACTGTGTTCATGAATTCAAAATAGCCTTTATTAGACCGGTCGTCTAGACGCGGGCGCGATTTTTTTGCGTCTACTTTATCATGGATTATGCTAAAGCGTTAAAAAGCTTTTTAATCAACGGGATAAAAGAAGCAGCATGATGAAAAGAAAATAGCCGTAACGGTTTGCCAGGGCGGCGCCGGCGATCACAACGATCTGGCGATACCCGGCGCCGGCTGACCTGCGGTTCTCCGGGCCGGGAAGCGGGCTTCGCCTCGATCGGCTGGTGCTGGACGGCCGGTGTATCTTCATCTGGACTGCGATACGCTCGCGGAGAGCGCTTTTTTCAGGCATTGAGATCGCCGACGTCCAGCCCGCCTGGCAGCGCGTCAATATCGCCCGAACCGCTTATCAACGCGCTGCCGCCGTTATGGCGCGGGCGTTAACGCCCCTTCTTCTTGCGTCCTGGCTGGACAAAGCGTTTGCGGTTGCCGGCGCGGTCGTCGCTCTTTTCGCTTTTCTTCGGCGCGCTGCTGATAACCGGCTTTTTCACCGCGCTGCTTTTCGCGGGCGTCTTTTTCTTTGCGGGCTTCTCTTCCGAAGAGGAGTTTTCGATTAGCTTAAACAGCTCCGCCAGCTCGTCGTCGGTAAGGTCGCGCCATTCGCCCAGCGGAATGCCCTTCAGGCTGACGTTCATAATGCGCGTGCGCTCCAGCTTCGTGACCTCAAAGCCAAAATGCTTACACATGCGGCGGATCTGACGGTTCAGGCCCTGCACCAGCGTAATGCGGAAGACAAACGTGGACTCTTTCACCACTTTGCATTTTTTAGTGACGGTGCCGAGCATCGGCACGCCTGCGCCCATACCGGCGATAAAGTCGTCGGTGATCGGCTTATCAACGGTGACCACATACTCTTTCTCGTGGTTATTGCCCGCGCGCAGGATTTTATTCACCAGATCGCCATTGTTGGTGAGGAAGATCAGTCCCTGGGAATCTTTATCCAGTCGGCCGATAGGAAAGATGCGCTCGCTGTGGTTAACGAAGTCGCGAATGTTGTCGCGTTCGCCCTCTTCCATAGTGGTGATGATACCGACCGGCTTGTTCAGAGCGATCAACACCAGATCTTCTTCGCTGCGGGGCTCAATCAGCTGGCCGTTTACCTTGACGCTGTCACCCGGAAAGACCTGCGCGCCGACGGCAGCGCGTTTGCCGTTGATAAACACGTTGCCCTGTTCGATGTAGCGATCGGCGTCGCGGCGCGAACAGATTCCGCTCTCGCTGATGTATTTGTTCAGGCGCGTGGATGCGTTAAGCAAGGGAAACCTCCAAAAAGCGCGGACTATACAATAATCTTGCGGGTAAATCCTGCGCTTACTGCAGGTTAGCCCGTTCTTCTCATCTGCTGTTTTTATCGCGGCGGCAGACTGCGCTTATGTAGCATATTCTTGCGCGCTTTTCTCTCTGTTCGTCATGCCAGGCTTGCCAGCGCCATCACAATTTCCAATGACCCGCCGCCTTGTAACTTTTAAAACGGCATGACAACATCCGTACATGTATATACATGTAGCGTCGCAACGGTTAACAAAGGGCAGATAATAATTAACACTTCAACCTGGCGAGGAACCTATGTCAGCGGAACTTCCTGCATCAGCGCGTTCAGACGGCGAGAGCCAGCGGCTTTCTGAAACCCGATCGATCGATTTTATTCCCCACCGCGAACGTCACGGACATCCGTTCAGCCAGTTCACGCTATGGTTCGGCGGCAATCTGCAAATTACGGCTATCGTCACAGGCGCGCTCGCCGTGGTGCTGGGCGGCGATGTGGTCTGGTCGATTATCGGCCTGCTCGTGGGCCAGATCATCGGCGCGGCGGTGATGGCGCTGCACGCCGTGCAGGGACCGCGACTGGGCCTGCCGCAGATGATCACCAGCCGCATTCAGTTCGGCGTCTTCGGCGCGGTGATCCCGCTGGTGCTGGTATGCATTATGTATATCGGCTTCTCCGCCAGCGGCACGGTGCTGGCCGGTCAGGCGATG
Source organism: Pantoea agglomerans (assembly GCF_020149765.1). Taxonomy (NCBI): domain Bacteria; kingdom Pseudomonadati; phylum Pseudomonadota; class Gammaproteobacteria; order Enterobacterales; family Erwiniaceae; genus Pantoea; species Pantoea agglomerans. The sequence goes on along the minus strand of NZ_CP083810.1, from coordinate 88,046 downwards.
GCGAAGCTGCTGCATATTAATAACGCCGCCGGGATGATCCTGTTCAGCCTGATCATTATCGTGATTGCGGTGCTGGGATATCGCGTTATTCATAAGCTGGGCAAAGTAGCCAGCGTCATCGGCGTGCTGGCGTTCTTCTATCTGTTCGTCACGCTGCTCTCAACCCACGATTTAGCGCCGCTCTGGCAGAATCGCCACTTCGCTTTCTCAACCTTTTTACTCGCCGTCTCTCTCTCCTCGTCATGGCAGATCGCGTTTTGCCCCTATGTCTCCGACTATTCGCGCTACCTGCCGCAGGAGGTCTCCGCGAAACGTCTGTTCAGCGCGGTGTTCTTCGGTACCGTGCTCGGCACCCAGGCGTCGATGACGCTGGGCGTTATCGTCGCGGCTATCGCGGGCAGCGCCTTCTCCGGCAATGAGGTGGGCTATATCGTTGGCTTAGGCAGCAGCGCCACCATGGCGATGGTGATCTATTTTGCCATTTGCTTCGGCAAGATCACCTTTACCACGCTGAACGCCTACGGCAGCTTTATGTCGCTGACCACCATCGTTTCCGGCTTCAGCCGGCAAACCTCCCTGAGCCGGGGCGGACGGATTGGTTTCGTAGTGCTGATGGTGGCGATCTCCTGCGGTATCGCGCTGATCAGCGAGCCTGCTTTTCTTAAATCGTTCACCCACTTTCTGCTGTTCCTGCTGGCCTTTTTCGTGCCCTGGAGCGCCATCAGCCTGACCGATTTTTACCTTATTACCAAAGGCCATATCGACATTCCCGCGCTGTCGCAGCCGGACGGGCGCTACGGCCGCTGGAACTGGCCGGGCATCGCCACCTATTTTATCGGCGTGCTGATCCAGCTGCCTTTTATCGATAATCCGCTGCACCACGGCTCGCTGACCTGGATTTTCGCCGGGAATGACGTCTCGTGGGTTATCGGCTGGTTCGCTACGGCGCTGCTGTGGCTGGGGATGCGGCGTTTCGACCGCCGCGGTGCGCTGAGCGCGACGCGCTATCCGGTACAGTGAGTAAAAGCGGTGTGACCCTCTCACAGCCGTAAAAAAGGGGTGTCTGTGAGGGGGGCATTTCTGGCCGCAGGCTGGCGGGAAAGAGCCTCAGTGGCGGATTTGTGCCAGACCCTTTCCGGAAATCCCGCTCATTTTCATGAGGCTATCACGCTCGAGCACAGGGCGGGCAACTTCACACATACCCCATCAGCTTCAGCATCGACTGCGCCTGATGCATCGCCTCGGCGCGATGCGAGACGCCCAGCTTCTGATAGAGGTTGCGGATATGGGTTTTAATGGTGGTGGCGGCCACATCCAGCTCCCCGGCGATCTGGTCGTTGCTGTAGCCGGAGTAGATCAGGCCCAGCACCTGCCATTCGCGCTGCGTCAGCGGGCTGGTGCGGATCAGCTCCGGCACGTCGGGATGATTCAGCAGTCGGCTGACGAATCCCTCGTCGAAGTGGGCGAACTTATGGCGATGGTATTTGTTAATTTCATTCAGGATACGGCGCGCGCGATGATTATCCAGCTCTTCCAGCGCGTTAAGCTGGATAAGCTGGCGCAGCTGCTGCGCCATGATCTCGCCTTCGATCACGAAATGGCTGATAAAGCCGGTGCCGCGCGCCAGCTTCAGCGCCTCGATGAGCGCGCGCTGCGCTTCGGCTTTGCGTCCGGTCTGCCAGTAGATCTGATTGAGCAGCAGCAGGTTGCGGTTCATATCGCTCATCAGACGCAGCGCGCGCGCGTTTTCGTTGAGCTCTTCCAGCACCACTTCCGCCTGGCTGAGATCGCCCTGCAGGATCTGCGCCCGCGCGATATTGCGCCACTGCCCCTGCAGGAAGTGGTTATTGGCGAAGGCGGGCTTCGCGGTGTGCCGCATCCAGTGGCTGGCGCTCTGGACGTCACCCGTCATCTGCCAGTAGATCACCCTCACCTTGTCGGCGTTGGCGATCCAGTCGCTGTGCAGGCTGCCGTTGTTGAGCAGATTCTCCAGACGGTTCAGGTAGCTGCGCGCGTTATCCAGATTGCCGCGCGCCAGCGAGCACTGCACCAGCAGGCCCAGACACTGGATCTGCTGCTGCGGCGGGTAGCCCTTCAACACTTTCATACCTTCGCGCGCCGCCTGCTCCGCCTCGTCCAGCCGGCCCCACGCCCACATCAGCTGGGCGCGAATGCGCAGCAGAAACTCGTGCAGCGGAAACTGCGCCAGATGCTGCTCGCCAACCAGCACGAACGCTTTCTCCTGAATCTCCCAGGCGGCCTGCAGAAATCCCTGCGCGAAAAGAATTTCGCTTTGCTGGATCAGGCTCCAGAGCGCGTAGTGCCAGGTTTCGTCGCGGCGCGCCATCTGCTCGGTCTGACGCATCAGCGCCAGCGAACTCGCCAGCTCGCCTTTGCAGTGCATCACTTCGCCATGCACCGAGGTAGCGACGATGCGGCTGTAGCGGCGGCTTTCCGGCAGGGCTTCCAGCGCCAGGCGGGCAAGCTGCTCCGCCTCTTCGGTGTTGCCGTCGTTGATCGCCACCTGCGCACGCACGGCGTTGAATTCGCCCTGTAGCGCGGCGTCGATCTCGCAGCTGCACGCCTGCTCGAACTTCGCCAGCAGGCGGTTAACCTCGGAAAAGCGATGCTGGCTCTGCATCAGCCAGGCCTGTAGCAGCACCAGGCGTGGATTATCCACCAGCGTCGCCCAGGGAAGCGCGCTCAGCGAGTTCTCCAGCAGCGCCAGCTCGCTCTGATTGAACAGCGTCCAGGCGTGCGCCAGCAGCACGTCGCGCAGCATCTCGACGTCGCCTGAGGCGAGCGCATGATGGACCGCTTCGCCGGGGAATCCCTGCGCCATCCAGCTTTGCGCGGCTGCGCGATGCACCGCGGGCAGCTCGGCTGCCAGCTCCCACTGACAACGCTGGCGCAAAAACGATCCAAACAGCGGGTGATAGCTGAACCACTGGCCCGAATCATCCATACGCTGCAGGAAGAGCCCTCGCCGCTCAATCTCCTCCAGCCGCATGCGTCCGTTCGCCTCGCTGGTCACGCAGGCGACCAGGGCGTCATTCATCGAGCGTAGCAGCGCGGTTTTCAGCAGGAAATGACGCGTCGCGTCGTCGATATTGTCCAGCACCTCCTCCACCAGATAGTCGGCAAGGTGGCTGGCGTTGATGCCGGAGAGCCGCCGCGCGGAGTCCTGCGCCGAGCCGGCGCCCTGACGCGCGGAAATAGCGATCAGCTGAAGCGCCGTCGCCCAGCCCGCCACGTCGTCGCACAGGCGCCCGCTCTCTTCAGAGGCGAGCGGCGCGCTCAGGCGACAGTCAAAAAACTGTTTCGCCTCGTGATGGGTAAACGCCAGCTGCTGGCTGCCCAGCTCCAGCAGCTGTTCGCGCACGCGCAGATTAGCGATGCCGAGCTGCGGCAGATTGCGCGACAGCACGACCAGCGTCAGGTTGTCGGGCTGATGGCGCAGGAAAAAGCGCATCGCCTCATGAATGGCGGGGTTGGCGATGTGGTGATAGTCATCCACGATCAGCCACAGCGGCTGCCGCCAGTCGGCCAGCTCGATAAACAGCTGCGCGAAAAGCGCGTTGAGGTTGACGTACTGCCGCTTCTGCGCCAGCGTTTCGCTGCGGCTGCAGCCGCCCTGCGTCGCCTGCTGCAGCGCCGCGATAAGATAGTCGGCGAAGCGCTCCGGCTGATTGTCGCCCTCGTCTAATGAATACCAGCCCAGATCCTTTCTATCCGCCGCCCACTGCGAGACCAGCGTGGTTTTGCCGTAGCCCGCCGGACTGGTAATCAACACCAGCCGGTAATTGCCCGCTGCGCCCAGCTTTTGCAGCAGGCGATCGCGCGTGACGGTGCTTTCAAGGCGTACGGGACGACTGAGCTTCGAGGGAATTAACATGGGCGCACGCTTCTCCATTAACGTTCAGCGCATCATTTTTTTACGCTTCGTAATTAATCTTCATACACGTTCACGGATCCGTTAGCTGAATGCAAGCGAACCTGTAAGGCAGGCTTAACAAAAGCGAGTGCAATCACACTCCTGCGCCGCTTTCAGATTTACCCTGGCCTCTCCGCCCTCGTTATCCTCCCTGCTGAATTTCATGCAGGAGGAGGAGCGCCCGAAAGGCGGCAGGCAAACTGGCAGGCAATCCCTTTTCGTTCTGACAGGAAGCACACGACATGAATTCGCAACCCTTCGATCACGCCCGCTTTACCGCCGCACTCACGCGGCAGTGGCAAAGCTTCGGCCTGCGCGACGCGCAGGAGATGACGCAACAGCAGTGGTGGCAGGCGCTGAGCGGCGCGCTGGCCGAACTGCTGGCCGAACTGCCTGCGCAGCCCGCATCCGGGCCGCAGCGCCACGTTAACTATCTCTCCATGGAGTTTCTCACCGGCCGGCTGACGGGAAATAACCTGCTCAACCTGGGCTGGTATCAGGCGGTCGCCGACGCGCTCGCCGCCTGGGGCATCGCCCTGAGCGACGTGCTGGAGCGCGAGACCGATCCGGCGCTCGGCAACGGCGGCCTGGGACGGCTGGCGGCCTGTTTTCTCGACGCGATGGCCACCACCGGCCAGCCCGCCATCGGCTACGGCCTGAACTATCAATATGGCCTGTTTCGCCAGCGTTTTATCGAAGGCGCGCAGCATGAACAGCCTGACGACTGGGGACGCGACCGCTATCCCTGGTTTCGTCACAACGCCGCGCTGACCGTGCAGGTCGGTCTGGGCGGCAAGGTGGTGACGGAAGAGGGGCGCCCGCGCTGGGAGCCCGCTTTCCTGCTGCAGGGCGAGGCCTGGGATCTGCCCGTCGTCGGCTATGGCAACGGCGTCACCCAGCCGCTGCGCCTCTGGCAGGCGAAACACGCGCGTCCGTTCAACCTGCAGCGCTTCAACGACGGCGATTTCCTGCGCGCCGAACAGCAGGGCATCGATGCGGAGAAGCTGACGAAGGTGCTCTACCCCAACGACAATCATCAGGCCGGGAAAAAGCTGCGCCTGATGCAGCAATATTTTCAGTGCGCCTGCACGCTGGCCGACATCCTGCGTCGTCACCATCAGGCGGGCCGCGCCATCGAGACGCTGCCCGACTATGAAGTGATCCAGCTCAACGATACCCATCCGACGCTGGCGATCCCGGAGCTGCTGCGCCTGCTGATCGACGAGCATCAGCTCTCCTGGGATCGGGCGTGGCGCATTACGCAGCGCACCTTCGCCTACACCAACCATACGCTGATGCCGGAGGCGCTGGAGTGCTGGAACCTGCGTCTGGTACGCGCGCTGCTGCCGCGCCATATGATGATTATCAATACGCTGAACGCGCAGCTCAAAAAAGAGGTTGAGGCGCGCTGGCCCGGCAATGAGGCGATCTGGGCGAAGCTGGCGGTGGTGCACAATCAGCAGCTGCGCATGGCTAACCTCTGCGTGGTCAGCGGTTTTGCGGTCAACGGCGTGGCGGCGCTGCACTCCCGGCTGGTGGTGCAGGATCTCTTCCCGGAATACCACGCGCTGTGGCCGGAGAAGTTTCACAACGTCACTAACGGCATTACGCCGCGTCGCTGGATCCAGCAGTGCAATCCGGCGCTGGCCACGCTGATTGACAATACGCTGTCGCGCCCCTGGGTTAACGATCTGGATGCGCTCAGCGACCTGGCGCCGCTGGCGGACGACGCCGCGTTTCGCGCGGAGTATCGCGCCATCAAGCAGCAGAACAAGGCGGCGTTAACGCGCTGGATCGCCGAAAAGACCGGTATCCGCGTTCAGCCTGACGCCCTGTTCGACGTGCAGATCAAGCGCCTCCACGAATATAAGCGCCAGCATCTGATGCTGCTGCATATCATCGCCCTGTGGCAAACGCTGGTCAGCGATCCGCAGGCGAATCTGACGCCGCGCGTGATGCTGTTCGGCGCCAAAGCGGCGCCGGGCTACGCGCTGGCGAAAAATATCATTTACGCCATTAACAAGGTGGCGGCCGTGGTTAACGCCGATCCGCGCGTCGGCGACCGCCTTAAAATCGTGTTTATTCCCGACTACAACGTCTCGGTGGCGGAGCGGCTCATTCCTGCCGCCGATCTCTCCGAGCAGATCTCGACGGCGGGCAAAGAGGCTTCCGGAACCGGCAACATGAAGCTGGCGCTTAACGGCGCGCTGACGATTGGCACCCTGGACGGCGCGAACGTGGAGATCGCCCAGCAGGTCGGCGAGGAGAATATCTTTATTTTCGGCCATACCGTCGAGCAGGTGACTGCGCTGAAGCAGGCGGGCTACGCGCCGGCGACCTGGCGCAAAAAAGATCCGCAGCTGGATCGGGCGCTGACCGCGCTGGAGGACGGCACCTTTAGCGACGGCGACACGACGGCCTTCGACGCGCTGGTGCGCAGCCTGGGCCCGACGGGCGGCGATCCCTACCTGGTGCTGGCCGATTTCCACCACTATCTCAACGCCCAGCAGCAGGTCGAAGCGCTGTGGGCCGATCCGGACGCCTGGACGCGCGCCGCGATCCTGAACACCGCGCGCTGCGGCATGTTCAGCGCCGACCGCGCCATCCGCGATTATCAGCAACGTATCTGGCAGGCCGCGCGCTGAGGAACGCCATGAAACCGAAAAATCATCTCGATCGCGCCGCAGACGGCCTGATTGCGCCCGATTACATTGATGCCCACGGCCGGCCGCAGCAGGTCTCTACGCTGACCCGCGAGCGTCTGCTGGGGCTGATGCAGCCTCAGAACGCGGGCGCGTCTCCGCTGCCGCCTGCGGCCATCTTACGCCAGGGCGAGCCGCTGACGCTCTCGCCGGTGCTTCTCAGCGCGGCCAGCTGGCAGCTGACCAGCGAAGGGGGCGCGTGCTGGTCAGGCCGCTGCGCGGCGGGCGAAACCCTGACGCTGCCGCCGTTGCCGGACGGCTACCACCAGCTGACGCTGGAGCATGAGGCGCAGCGCTACGGCTGCTGCGTTATCGTCGCGCCGCCGCGCTGCTATGAGCCGCCCGCGCTGCTGGCGGGCGAATCGCTGTGGGGCAGCTGCATCCAGCTCTATACGCTGCGATCGGCACATAACTGGGGCATCGGCGACTTTGGCGATCTGCGGCGGATGATCGACGAGACGGCGCGCCGCGGCGGCGCCTTTGTCGGGCTGAACCCCCTGCACGCCCTGTTTCCCGCCGAGCCAGAGAGCGCCAGCCCGTACAGTCCTTCGTCGCGCCGCTGGCTCAATATTCTCTACATCGACGTCAACGCGGTGCCGGACTTTCAGCAGAGCGAGGCGGCGCGGGCCTGGTGGCGTCTTGAGGCGACCCAGCAGGCGTTGCAGGCGGCGCGCCGCGCGGAATGGGTAGATTACCCTGCCGTGACGCGCCTGAAGCTGGAGGGCTTACGGCTGGCCTGGCAGGCGTTTCGACTGCGCGACGCGGATGACGCGGAGGCGGCGGCGTTTGAGGATTTTGTCGAGGCGGGCGGCGACAGCCTGCTCTGCCAGGGCCTGTTTGACGCCCTGCATGCCGAGCAACGTAAGCAGGATGGTGACAGTCACGGCTGGCAAAGCTGGCCGGACGCCTTTCAGCATCCCGACAGCGCCGCCGTGCTGGCATTTCGCATTGAGCAGAGCGATGAGGTGCGCTTTTATCTCTGGCTGCAGTGGCTCGCGGCCCGGCAGTTCGCGGCGTGCTGGCAGCGCTGTCGGCAGCATGAGATGGCGATCGGCCTGTACCGCGATCTGGCGGTAGGCGTGGCGCGCGACGGCGCCGAAACCTGGCGCGAGCGGGAGCTTTACTGTCTTGAGGCGAGCGTCGGCGCGCCGCCCGATATTCTCGGTCCGCTGGGGCAAAACTGGGGGCTGCCGCCGATGGATCCGCAGGTGATGGCCGCGCGCGCGTTTGAGCCCTGGATCACCCTGTTGCGCGCCAGCATGCAGGATTGCGGCGCGCTGCGTATCGATCATGTGATGGCGCTGCTGCGCCTCTGGTGGATCCCGCAGGGCGAAAGCGCGGCGGAAGGCGCCTATGTGCACTATCCGGTGGACGCGCTGCTGGCAATTCTGGCGCTGGAGAGTCAGCGCCACCGCTGTATGGTGATCGGCGAGGATTTAGGCACCGTGCCGGCGGCGATCGTCGACAAACTGCGGGACGCGGGCGTCTACTCCTACAAGGTGCTCTATTTCGAGCAGGCGTCGAAGCAGGCGTTCCGCGCGCCGGGGCAGTGGCCGCGCCAGGCGATGGCGGTCGCCACCACCCACGATATGCCGACGCTGCGCGGCTGGTGGCGCAGCGACGATCTTCGTCTGGGCAGCAAGCTGGGCCTCTATCCCGATAAGGACGTCCTGGCGGGGCTGTATCGCGACAGGCAGGCGGCAAGGAAAGCGCTGTTGCAGACCCTGCTGCGCAGCGGCGCGCTGCCCCCGCGCCGGCGCTTTCAGCGGGGCGGCGCGCGTATGACCCGCGCGCTCAGCCAGGCGATTCTGGGCTATCTGGCCGACACGCAAAGCGCCCTGCTCGGCCTGCAGCCGGAAGAGTGGCTGGATATGACGACGCCGGTAAACGTGCCCGGCACCGTCGACGCCTGGCCTAACTGGCGGCGCAAGCTCAGCGCGACGCTGGAGGAGATGTTCAGCGATCCGGCGGTCGATGCGCTGCTGGCGGCGGTGGATCGCGGCAGAAAGGGAATGAAATAGAAGAGAGACGTTAGCCCGCCGCGCGCGGGCTGACGATTATGGACTGCGCTATTTCCATCACCGTCAGACGATCATTTGCTCCAGTCTTCAAAAACAAGCCCTGGCACGCGCTCAAATTCCTTGACGTTATGGGTAACAAGCATGGCGTCAGCCGCAATAGCGTGCCCGGCAATGGCGGTATCATTCGGGCCAATGGGCCTGTCAATAGCGGTCAGCGCACGCTTGATTTCTGTGGTTGCGTCCACTGCATGGCGATCCCAGGCCAGAATGGCATCCAGGCGCGCGCAGAACGCTTCAACCAGCTGTACATGGCGAGGCGACGCTTTCTTGCCAACAGCGCCAAACCGCATTTCCGCATAGGTTATCGCCGACACAACAATTCGATGACGACGCAGCACAGCTTGCTCCAGCCGCATGAGTACGGCTTCCGGCTGTTCCCGCATAATAAAAGAGCAGATATTTGTATCGAGCATATAGGTTTTAATCACAGCTCAAATCGCCCTTCATCGCTGAAAACGTCTGCACGCTCCGTCATAAAATCGGCGTCAGCCTTTTCTTGCTCGCGAAATGACCCCCAGCTCGGCTTGACTGGTCGCAGGATCAGAGAGTCGCCTTCGCGAATAATCTCCAGTTCGTTTACGCCGTCGAAATCGAGATCGCGCGGCAGGCGAATCGCCCGATTATTACCGTTTTTGAATATCGATACCGTACGCATTTTTTTGTCCTCCCATCCTTACATATGCCAAGAATATGCCGAGGAAGGCGTGATGTATAACCGCCCTTCATACGTTATTTTTCCATAAAAAAAGGTGCGCCGTAGCGCACCAGGTGGGGCAACTCAGCACTGTCGGGGCAGCTTCACCCCTTGCCTTTAACACTGCTGATAAAGGTTTTGCGCGCCGACGTCGAACCCAGGCGTTCCGCCTCGTCCAGCAGCTTGAGGGCTTTATCGATATTGCCCTGATCCACCGCCTGACGGATGCTCTGATTAAAGTAACTTTCGGTATCCTCCACCAGCGGCGCCGACGGCGCGGCGGGCGCGGTGCGTGCCGCCGCCTGCGCAACCGGCTGGGTGCTGCCGACCGTAACCGGCGCCGGACCTGAGGAGCCGAACAGCGGGCCGACCAGAATCGAGGAGGCGGAGCTGGTGGAGACTTTCAGCTTTATTTTGCCGTCCACGCCGTGACGCGCGACCGGATCGGGAATATCGGGCACCGCATGGCCGGTGCCTCTGGCGTAGGCTTTCGCCGGATCCACCAGCGTGGTGGTCTGGCCGAGATCCTGCGCGGTAGTGAATACCAGCAGATAGATTTTTTGCTGGCCCAGCGCCGGCGTCAGCTTCATCACCCCTTCCAGGCGGTCGGCGCTCATCACGCCCGGCTGTTGATAGGTAAAAAAGCGGCTCGGGAACCAGGCGGCGGGACGCAGATTCTCGTCGAGCACCAGCACATTGGGGGCGAATACCTGATTGTGCGCCACTTCGCTGCTCAGCGTCACCGTCAGCTCGCCCTGGCTGGCAGGCAGGCTAAACGCGGCGACAGGACCGGTGATGCCGCTGACGTCAAGCTGCGTGCCGCTCTGCGACAGCGAGATGCTCTGCGGGCGCGAGGTGTCGACGGGCTGCCAGCTCAGTCGCTGCAGGCTCGCGGTCGGGATCGTCGGCGCGGCGGAGAGATCCTGCGGCACCAGGTTAATTTCAGCATGCGCTGGCAGTGCGAGGCTCGTCAGCAGCGCGGCGCTCAGACAGAGTGCGGTAAGCGTTTTCTTTTTCATTTTTTATATTCTCAACAGGCTGTCGGACAGCCGCTGAAGCCAGGCAATGGCCGCGGCTGCTCAGAAAGCGCCGTGCGCTGAACGCACGGCGGCCGTTTGCGTTACAGGTCGGTAGGGTTTACCACCAGATTTCCATCTGCGCGCCGAAGCTCCACTCATCGTTGTCGCCGCGGCTGTTGGTGAAGAGCCCGTTGCCGGTGCTGTCTGCGGAAGCCAGCGAGGTCAGATCGCCGGAGGCATCTTTGCTGTAGCCCCACTTCTCATCCCATTTGGCATAGGTAGCGAACAGGCGCAGCGCCGGGCGCGACCAGATGCTGTCGCCCGCCTGCCACTGCTGAGCGAGGGTGATTTTGTACTGGCCGTTGCGTTCGCTGACCTGCTGCGACTTCACGTTGTCGTAGCCCACTTCCAGCAGGGTGCTCATGATCGGCGTCCATTTGTACATCGGGCGCACGCCGACGGTGTACCACTCGGTGCCGCGGTTGTTGTCCAGATCGGTGTTCTGGTACATCGCCACGTACATCAGGTCCCAGCGATCGGCGAGCGAGATGGCGCCGTGATCGAGGACGCGGTACATGCTGCCGTTGTTGTTGATGTTGGTGCCCTGCGGCAGCCCTTTGCCCTGCGAGGTGAGCGCATCGGTGGCGTACTGCAGCACGAATTTGTTGTAGCCTTTGAGCATGCTCTGGGTATGCTCCGCCGTGAACATCCAGCCATCTTTCGACGCGCCGTCTTCGATACGGTAGCCGTCGCGCGCGTTGGCGCGGCCATAATCGACACCCAGCTCCAGCACGCCGTCCGGGTTGGTTTCCAGTCCGGCCAGGCGCACGTCGAAGACGTCGTTGGCGGTGCTGGTGGCGTAATCGCGGATGCGATCGCTGGAGAAGGTATAGGAGCCGCCCGCCTCTGAGGAGCGCGTCGCCGCGAAAGAGAGCTTGCCGAAGCCGAGATCCACATCTTCCAGACCGGCGCCCGGGCCGGAGATATCCCAGTAGTAGAAGTCGATCATATGCACGTCGTGACGCTGGTAGAAGCGCTTACCGGCCCAGATAGTGGAGCCCGGCAGGGCGTCGATCAGGTTTTTGCCTTTGACGTTCGCCTCGCGGAAGGCGGGGGATGTCGCCTCCCAGTCATTCTGTTGCGCCACTGAATAGGCGACGTTGGTGTCGAAGTAGAAGCTTTTGTCGCCCTCTTTCCACACTTCCTGGCCCAGCTTCAGTTCGGCGTAGGTTTCGCATTCGTTGCCCAGACGGTATTTGCTTTGCGCGCCGGTAGCCTGAAAGCACTGCTGTTCGCCGCCGCTGCCGGTCCAGCCGATGCCGGAACGGGCGTAGCCGGTAAAGTCGACCGCCATCGACGAGGCAGAGATCGTGCCCGCCGCGATGGCGATAGCGACGGGAAGTTTGCGCAGAGTTATCATTTTCTATCTCCTGAGATCATTGCTTTTATTGTTTTGCAGGGCTAAACACCAGGCTCCTGATGCAGCCTGCGACAGGCGCTCCCGTCCTCGCGGAACAGGTGACAGCGCTCCGGTGGCAGGCCAATGCCCATCAGGGCGCCCTCTTCTACCAGCACGACGTCCTCCTGGCGGTAAACCAGGTTTTGACGGATAGCGGGGATCTGGATATGGATTTGCGTTTCGTTGCCGAGCTGCTCGACCACCTGCACCTCGCCCTCGAGCGTGACGTCGGCGATATCGCTGGAGAGCAGGTGTTCAGGTCGGATGCCTAACGACATATTGCTGCCCACCTGGACGCCTGCGCTCTCGACCGGTAGCCAGATGCGCTGATCGTTAGGCAGGCGGACCTGCACCTGATCGATAGCGGTGGCGGTCACTTTGACGGGCAGGAAATTCATGCGCGGCGAGCCGATAAATCCGGCGACGAAGCGGTTAGCGGGATAGTGATAGAGCTCCAGCGGCCTGCCGACCTGGGCGATGCGCCCGGCATCCAGCACCACGATCTTGTCCGCCAGGGTCATCGCCTCGATCTGATCGTGGGTGACGTAAATCATGGTGCGCTTCAGGCGCTTGTGCAGGCGCGAAATCTCGATGCGCATCTGCACGCGCAGCGCGGCGTCCAGGTTGGAGAGCGGCTCGTCGAGTAAAAAGACGCGCGGCTCGGCGACCAGCGTACGGCCGATCGCCACGCGCTGGCGCTGACCGCCGGAGAGCGCTTTGGGCCGACGGTCGAGCAGATGCGCCAGCTGCAGCACTTCCGCCACCTGATTAACGCGATGCTGGATCTCGTCACGCCTGACGCCCGCCAGCTTCAGGCCGAAAGACATATTTTCCGCCACCGACAGGTGCGGATAGAGGGCATAGGACTGAAACACCATGCCGATGCCGCGCTCGGCGGGCGGCACCTCGTTCATTCGCTGGCCGCCGATCAGCAGCTCGCCGCGGGTAATGGTCTCCAGACCGGCGATCATGCGCAGCAGCGTGGATTTGCCGCAGCCCGACGGGCCGACGAACACCACAAACTCTCCTTCGCCGATTTCCAGATTGATGTCCTTCGAGACCAGGGTGTCGCCCCAGGCCTTGGTGACATTGCGTAACGCGACGCTCGCCATGATGCTTTCCTCTCCGCTTGCTCATTCTTGCCTGCATCGCCGCAGGCAGACTCCGGCGTCCACTATGGGAAAGGTTCCGGGCGCGCGCATCCTCCGCCGCAGGCGCTTTAGCTGGGGGATGAGAGAGGAGGAGGAGATCGCCGCGCCTCTCCCTGCAACGGCGGCGGCGCGCGGTTTTTTGTGATCGACTGCGCAGAGTCGCGGCGACCGGAGTGTGCGCCAGACCGTGATAACCGCCCGGTTTTGCAACGGAGATCACGGCTTAGCGTCGGCAGGCGTAGAGCGCGGGAGGATGAGAAGCAGCGGCGGATGGTCACAATGTGCGGGAAAACGATTTCCGTTTCCGCTAACAGGATGGAGTTATGACAATGAAAACCGGCGCACGCATTTTTGCCCTTTCCGCCCTTACGGCCATGCTGTTTTCGGCCTCGGCAATCGCGAAGATCGAAGAGGGAAAACTGGTTATCTGGATCAACGGCGATAAAGGCTATAACGGGCTGGCCGAAGTGGGTAAGAAGTTCGAGCAGGATACCGGCATTAAAGTCACGGTCGAGCATCCGGATAAAATGGAAGAGAAATATCCGCAGGTGGCCGCCACCGGCGACGGCCCGGACATTATCTTCTGGGCGCACGACCGCTTCGGCGGCTATGCCCAGTCGGGGCTGCTGGCGGAGATCTCGCCGGATAAAAGCTTCCAGGAGAAGCTCTTTCCTTTTACCTGGGACGCGGTGCGCTTTAACGGCAAGCTGATCGGCTACCCGGTGTCGGTGGAATCGCTGTCGCTGATCTACAACAAAGATCTGCTGCCTGACCCGCCGAAAAGCTGGGAAGAGATGGCGGCCGTCGACAAACAGCTGCGCGCCAAAGGCAAGAGCGCCATTATGTTCAACCTGCAGGAACCCTACTTCACCTGGCCGCTGCTGGCTGCAGGCGGCGCTTACGCCTTTAAAAAGAGCGACAGCGGCTACGACGTCAAAGATACCGGCGTAGATAACGCCGGCGCGAAAGCGGGCATGCAGTTCCTGGTCAATCAGGTTAAAGCCAAAACCCTCAACGCCGACACCGACTACTCCATCGCCGAAGCGGCGTTCAATAAAGGCCAGACCGCGATGACCATCAACGGTCCCTGGGCCTGGAGCAATATCGACAAGAGCGGCATCAACTACGGCGTCACGCTGCTGCCGACCCTGAACGGCAAACCGTCGAAAACCTTTGTCGGCGTGCTGAGCGCGGGCATCAACGCCGCCAGCCCGAATAAAGAGCTGGCGAAAGAGTTCCTTGAGAACTACCTGCTGACCGATGCCGGTCTGGACGCGGTGAATAAAGACAAACCGCTGGGCGCAGTCACGCTGAAGTCGTTCCAGCAGGCGCTGGAAAAAGACGAGCGCATCGCCGCTACCATGAACAACGCGCGCAGCGGCGACATCATGCCGAATATCCCGCAGATGGCGGCCTTCTGGTATGCGATGCGCACCGCCACGCTTAACGCCCTGAGCGGACGTCAGAGCGTCGATGCCGCGCTGAAAGATGCGCAGGCGCGCCTGAACAAGTAACGCCTCTCCCAAAGCCGGTTCGCGCCGGCTTACCACTGGTTGTTAAGGAACACCGAATCATGTCAGGAAAACCGAAAACAGGAGGCGCGGGCCAGCTGCTGAAGCGCGTTCTCGTCGGGATCTGCTGTCTGCTGGTCGGCTACCTTCTGGTGCTGATGTATGCGCAGGGCGAATATCTGTTTGCGCTGCTGACGCTGATCGTCAGCGCGGCGGGCATCTGGATCTACGCTAACCGGCGCGCCTACGCCTGGCGCTATGTTTATCCCGGTCTCGCCGGGATGGCGCTGTTTGTGCTCTTTCCCCTCGCCTGTACCGTGGCGATCGCCTTTACCAACTACAGCAGCACCAACCAGCTCACCCAGGCGCGCGCGCAGCAGGTGTTGCTGAGCCGTCAGTATCAGGACGGCGCGGGAATGAACTTCGCGCTCTATCCTGCGGGCGATCGCTGGCAGCTGGTGCTCTCCGCCGACAGCGAGAGCTATGTCTCGCCGCCGTTCGCTTTTGGCGGCGAACAGCAGCTCAGCATGACCCCTGCCGCGCCGCCGGCGGGCCAGCGCGCGACGCTGAAGGTCGTCACCGGCAACCGGCAGGCGCTCAGTCAACTCCGCGCCAGGCTGCCGGACGGCCGCGAACTGGTGATGAGTTCGCTGCGACAGTTCTCCGGCACGCGGCCGCTCTATCAGCTCACCGCCGACCAGCGGCTGAAAAATCAGCAGAGCGGCGAGATCTATCAGGCGAACGATCAAACTGGCTTCTTTCAGCGCGTCAACGCCGACGGCAGCTGGGGCAGCGAGCAGCTCAGCCCGGGCTTTACGGTTGGCGCAGGCTGGAAGAACTTTGTGCGCGTCTTTACCGACGAAGGCATCCAGAAGCCCTTCCTGGCGATTTTCGGCTGGACGCTGCTCTTCTCCCTGCTGACCGTGGCGCTGACCGTCGCCGTCGGTATGGTGCTCGCCTGTCTGGTGCAGTGGGAGGCGCTGAAAGGCAAAGCGATTTATCGCGTGATGCTGATCCTGCCCTACGCCGTACCGGCCTTTATTTCGATACTGATTTTCAAGGGGCTGTTTAACCAGAGCTTCGGCGAGATCAACGTGCTGCTCAACGCCCTGTTCGGCCTGCAGCCCGCCTGGTTCAGCGACCCGCTGCTGGCGCGCGCCATGCTGGTTATCGTCAATACCTGGCTGGGCTATCCCTATATGATGATCCTCTGCATGGGGCTGCTGAAGGCGATTCCGGACGATCTCTACGAAGCCTCGGCGATGGATGGCGCGGGGCCGATGCAGAATTTCTTTCTGATTACCCTGCCGCTGCTGCTGAAGCCGCTGATGCCGCTGATGATCGCCAGCTTCGCCTTTAATTTTAACAACTTCGTGCTGGTGCAGCTGCTGACCAACGGCGGCCCCGATCGCCTTGGCACCACCACGCCGGCGGGCTATACCGATCTGCTGGTGAACTATACGTGGCGCATCGCCTTCGAGGGGGGCGGCGGACAGGACTTTGGTCTGGCGGCGGCGATCGCCACCCTGATCTTCCTGCTGGTGGGCGCGCTGGCGGTGATTAACCTGAAAGCCGTGCGGATGAAGTTCGACTAAGGAGGCGTTATGGCTATGGTACAACCTAAATCGCAGAAGCTGCGTCTGCTGCTGACCCATCTGCTGCTGCTGGCGTTTATCGCCGCGATTCTTTTCCCGCTGCTGATGGTGGTGGCGATCTCGCTGCGCGCGGGCAACTTCGCCACCGGCAGCCTGATCCCGGAGCAGATCTCCTGGGAGCACTGGCGGCTGGCGCTGGGCTTCAGCGTGACCCATGCCGATGGCCGCGTCACGCCGCCGCCGTTCCCGGTGCTGCTGTGGCTGTGGAACTCGGTGAAGATCGCCGGCATCAGCGCGCTCGGCATAGTGGCGCTTTCCACCACCTGCGCCTATGCTTTTGCTCGCATGCGCTTCGCCGGACGCGCCAGCCTGTTGAAAGGGATGCTGATTTTTCAGATGTTCCCGGCTGTGCTTTCGCTGGTGGCGCTTTATGCTTTATTCGATCGGCTGGGGCAGTATCTGCCTTTCCTGGGGTTGAATACGCACGGCGGCGTGATTTTCGCCTACCTGGGCGGTATCGCGCTGCACGTCTGGACGATTAAAGGCTATTTCGAAACCATCGACGGCTCGCTTGAAGAGGCGGCCGCGCTGGACGGCGCGACGCCGTGGCAGGCGTTCCGACTGGTGCTCTTGCCGCTGTCGGTGCCGATCCTGGCGGTGGTGTTTATTCTGGCGTTTATCGCCGCGGTAACGGAAGTGCCGGTCGCTTCGCTGCTGCTGCGGGACGTCAACAGCTATACCCTGGCGGTGGGGATGCAGCAGTATCTCAACCCGCAGAACTATCTGTGGGGCGACTTCGCCGCCGCCGCCGTGCTCTCCGCCATCCCGATCACGCTGGTGTTTCTGCTGGCGCAGCGCTGGCTGGTCAGCGGCCTGACGGCGGGCGGCGTTAAGGGCTAATCTCTTCATCATTGCAGTGCCACTGCTTCCTCAATACTAACCATAATTGAGGGTTTTTGGCGGCCTTAGGGCCGCCGTTTTTATTTGTGCTGAAAGAGGCGCTTACGGCATAAAAATAAAGGCTGACCACATCGCGCGGCCAGCGTGCGGCTTATTTCTGCGCCTAATCTTTACGTTCGTCGAGGGTCTGACGGTACTCGTCCAGGAAGGGTTGCTCTGCCGGATCGATACGGTCCATGCCGCTGGTGAAGCGGTGCCAGTAGGGATAGCGCGGCGCCGGACGCGTCACGCGTTCAATGCGCTGGCGCTGCTCATTGCTCAGGGTGAGTTTGAAGGCGTTGAGGTTTTCACGCAGATGCGTTTCGCTGCGGTTGCCGACGATCAGCGCGCTGACGCCGGGACGCTCCGCCAGCCAGGCCAGGCAGACCTGCGCGATAGAGGCGTTAATCTCTTTGCCGACCTGCTCCAGCACCTCGATAACGTTATAGGCGTGCTCCATATCGTGGACGTAGGGTTCCGGCCAGCCGCTGCCCTGACGCGTGGATGCCGGCGCTTTGCCGTGACGGCTGACCGCGCCAGTCAGCAGGCCTTCGCCCAGCGGCCCCCAGATCAGCGTGCCGATCTGCTGGTCGATCGCCATCGGCAGCAGCTCGAACTCCGCTTCGCGCGATTCCGGCGTGTAGTAGATTTGCTGGCTAACAGGCTTGAGCAGCTGCTGTTCGCTGGCGCAGCCTAACGTCTTCATCATCTGCCAGGCGGTGTAGTTGGAGGTGCCGAAGTAGCGGATTTTGCCGCTTTTCACCAGATCTTCCAGCGCGCGCAGCGTCTCTTCAACCGAGGTGACGCCATCCCAGTTATGGATCTGATAAAGGTCGATGTGGTCGGTTTTCAGGCGGCGCAGGCTCGCTTCGCACGCTTTGACGAGATGGTAACGGCTGGCGCCGCTCTCATTCGGGCCATCGCCCAGCGGGCTGCGCGCTTTGCTCGCCAGAATGACCTTGTCACGTTTATCGCCGAGCGCTTCGCCGACCACCTCTTCCGCGCCGCCCATCGAATAGAGATCGGCGGTGTCGATCATATTAACGCCGTGATCTAGCGCGATATCGATAAAGCGGCGCGCTTCGCTGGCGTTAACGTTGCCGGTTTTTTCAAAGCCGGCTTTGCCGCCGAACGGCACGGTGCCCAGCACGAATTTCGAGACCAGCAGGCCCGAGTGGCCCAGTTTACGGTATTGCATTTACTTTCCTCCTTTACAGCTTAAAAAGGCGATCGTAGTCGCAATGGGTTTTGTGTGTTCAGGGGGAAAAGCGTAGGAGAGGATTGGGAGGGGTGCAAATTGTTCAAAAGCAAGTCAGCAAAGGTGCAATTTATTTTTTCCTTGTAACAACTACATTAAATGCTGAAGTAAGGTATTTGTAAAAAAAATAAATCACGATCTGCTAGCTAAAATGCGCAATATTTTCGCGCAAAAAATAGATAAACATGTAAACCATCACTTTGCGTAACAGTTTGTTTGGGGAGATGAGCCCTGGTAATGCTATAAATATATTCACTCGCACATTTTTGATGCGAGACGCCACATTTTAGGGCAAGAATCTTCCTCATGTATATTAAATTTCTATAAAACAGCGATATTAGCGTTCTGTTCAGGCATGGCACGGTAAATGCTTTAAAAAGTAAAATGCGTTTAAGCCGGAGTGTGATGATGTCAAGTTCAGTATTATCAGAGGTAGAGGTTTCCCACTACAGAAAGAAATGGGCGCAACTCTTTTTGGGGTTGGTGTGCATGATTTCAATCTCCAGCCCGCAATATGTCTGGGCGCTTTTTACCCGACCTTTGATGGAAAAATTACACGCGCCACTGGCAGAAATTCAGATCACCTTTTCACTTTTAATCATCCTTCAGACGTTTTTCTCCCCGCTTCAGGGAAAATTAATTGACCGTTTTGGCCCGCGCGTGCTTATCACCATCGGGACGCTGATGGCCGGTATTAGCTGGATGCTCGTCTCACGGCTTGACTCGCTTTTTGAACTCTACCTTTATTATGGAGTAATTGGTGGTCTTGGCACGGGCATCGTTTATATCGGTGTGGTCGGATTAATGGTTCGCTGGTTCCCTGAAAAAAGAGGATTTGCAACGGGCATGGTGGCAGCAGGTTATGGAATGGGGGCCATTTTAACAACCTTTCCTGTCACCGCCTCGCTCGCTACAGCAGGACTGGAAAAGACGTTTTGGCAGTTTGGCATTATGATGGCATCCGTTGGATTTATTGCCAGCCAGGGGCTAAGGATGCCAAAAGATAGTATTGAATCGCGCGCAGGGCAGCGATCAGCTGACGCTCCCAAAAGTTTCAGCTCAAAAGAAATGCTACGGCAGCCCATATTCTGGCTGATGTTTATCATGATGACCATGATGTCTACATCAGGACTTATGGTTACGTCACAGATGGCTATATTTTCTGAAGACTTTGGCATCACTTCAATAACAATTTTGGGGATGGCGGCTTTACCCTTGGCCATGACCATAGACCGCTTGATGAATGGCCTTACACGACCCTTTTGTGGTTACATTTCCGATCGTATTGGTCGTGAAAAAATGATGTTTTTTGCTTTTGGTCTTGAAGGCATTGCTATGACGTTGTGGCTGTTATGTAAAAGTGATCCTGTGTTATTTGTTTTACTTTCCGGCGTAGTTTTCTTTGGCTGGGGAGAGATATTTTCTTTATTCCCGGCAACCTTAACGGACACCTTTGGCACTCGCTTCGCTACGGAGAATTACGGTTGGCTTTATATTTCTCAGGGTATTGGTTCTATATTCGGTGGTCCCGTAGCGGCATTGCTTTATCAGCATACGCATAACTGGAGCATAGTATTTGGCAGCGCCATTACTCTGGACATTGCCTGTGCTTTACTTGCCATATGGGTACTTAAGCCCTGGCGGGCGCGATTTTTAGCCAAAGCCTGATTTAAAGCCGGTGAGTTGCAGGTTCAGTATTTGTTATTGAATCTGCAATTTTAGGCCTCTAATTGAATTGTTTTTTATTTGAAACTGTCAGCATATTTAAATATTGATTCTGCCTGTGCCTCCTGCTCACTATCCATCATGGGTGAGCTAAATTTCTAACTTCATATAACAAGACTTATACAAACCCAGCGACATCCCTTCCTAAACCCGCTATCATGCGGATCCGGTCTGGATCCTGAGCGAAAGCGCTATTTGCCCTCCGTCTTTCTCTTGAAAACGATGTCCGGACATTAAAACAGGCAACCAATGTGCCTTAAAATGACAACGCTACGCAAAATCTGCAGCAGTTTACCCCTGCTTTTTTTTCAGAATTCACGTAGCGCGATCCCCAGCTGAATTGCGGACAAATTGAACAGATATGGATGGATTAATTACCTCACACGCCCTGCTCCCGCTTTCTCAGTCGGATGACGACCTTGCGCAACGCCTGCGCGAGTTCGTACAGGATAAAGATGCGTTTGCGCCCAATACCTGGCGACAGCTGATGAGCGTAATGCGCGTCTGTCACCGCTGGGCATTGGCCAACAATCGCGTGCTGCTTCCTATGTCGCCTGAAGATCTGCGCGACTACCTGAGCTATTTGCAGTCTATCGGGCGCGCGTCATCGACTATCGGCACGCATCAGTCGTTGATCACGATGTTACACCGTAACGCCGGGCTGGTGCCGCCATCGACCTCGCCGCTGGTCTCGCGTGCGGTAAAAAAGATCAATCGCGTGGCGGTGGTCTCCGGCGAGCGCACCGGCCAGGCGGTTCCTTTCCGGCTAAGCGATCTGCAAAAGGTGGAAGCTGCATGGGCAGAAAATGCGAGCCTGCGTCACCTGCGCGATCTCGCCTTTCTCCATGTGGCGTACAGTACGTTAATGCGTATCAGTGAAGTGGCGCGCTTTCGCGTTGGCGACGTAATTCGCGCCGAAGATGGCCGCATCATCCTGGAAGGTTCCTGGACCAAAACCATTCTGGACACCGGCAGCCTGGTGAAAGCGCTGGGGTCGAAGTCGTCAGCGGTGCTGACAAAGTGGATTATGGCATCGGGACTGATTAATGAACCCGATGCCTATCTCTTTGCGCCGGTGCACCGCTCAGGCAAAGTGATGATCGTGACCGACGAACCCATGAGCACGCCCGCGCTGAAGAGTATTTTCACCCGTGCGTGGGAGGCTGCCGGGCATACCACGACCATGAAGCCGAACAAAAATCGCTATCGCCGCTGGAGCGGCCACAGCGCGCGCGTGGGCGCCGCGCAGGATCTGGCGCGCAAAGGCTATTCTGTTCCGCAAATCATGCAGGAAGGGACCTGGAAAAAACCGGAAACCCTGATGCGCTATATCCGCTATGTGGAAGCGCACAAAGGCGCAATGGTTGATCTGATGGAAAACAGTGAAGAGTAAGCCGCTAAGTTATCCACAGAAAAAGTGGACAGCCTGTGTGAAACTCCGGGAAAAGATGCGCTGAACGGTACAGTAATGCAGGAAACAGGGCGATTTTAGCGCTGAATTAACACGCAAATACATCAGGTTATCCCCCTGTTGTTTAGCCATGCGTTAATGTCATGCCTGGAGGTGTGCAGCCAACAGCCTTTGACCGTTTTTTTCCATGATGGTTCAGCTAAATTCGCTTATTCGCACGCTTTATTAACGTCAGGTTTCCCTGTAGCGCAGCGCGTTAATCACTTCAGTCAGCGCAGGCATCATTTGACGGCGGCTGGCGTAGTAAAGATGGTATCCCGGAAAAAGCGGCCACCACGCCTGCAGAACCGGCACTAATTTTCCCCTTTCGATATAGTGCTGCGCCAGATCCAGCGGAACATAAGCGAGCCCCAGCCCATCCAGCGCCGCCTGCAGCATCAACCCGGTCGTGTTAAAAACGGTTTGTCCCTGCACCCGCACCGATAACGCTTTGCCCGCTTTTTCAAAATCCCAGGCGTAGATCCCGCCGCGTGTCGGCAGCCGCAGATTGATGCACTGATGCGTCGTCAGCTCAGCTGGCGTTTCCGGCACCGTTTTATCCTGCAGATAATCTGGCGAGGCGACTACCGCCATATAAAAGTCAGGACCGATCCTGACGGCGATCATATCCTTATCGACCACGTTGCCGACCCGCACCCCGGCATCAAACTGCTGCGCCACGATATCGGTCAGCGCATAGTCCACGCTTAATTCGATCTGCATCTCGGGATAGCGCTTCAGCAGCGGCCGCAGTCGCGGCCAGAGCACGGACTCGATGGCGTGATCGTGCGCGGTTATGCGCACGGTGCCCGCCGGTTTTTTACCCAGCGCGCGAAGCGAGGCAAGTTCGCTGTCGAGTTCGCGCAGCATCGGCAGCAGCATGTTATAGAGCCGCGCGCCAGCTTCGGTAAGGGAGACGCTGCGCGTGGTGCGCGTCAGCAGTCTGACGCCAAGGCGCGCCTCCAGCGCCGTAATCGCATGGCTCAATCCAGAGCGCGACATGCCGAGCTGCGCGGCCGCTCGGGTGAAGTTTTTCTCACGCGCCACATGAAGAAAGGCGCGCAGGTCGTTGAGATTTTCAGGGACCATTGTTGAATATTCTGCACATACGCATTCACATTTGACCATCTTATCAAACAATCTTACGGAGCCTACACTGAACTGACTATCCACCAGCGGGGCTGGCGCCTGACGTTGCTCCCTGTACTGAGAACTGGAGCCATATGAAGACCCTTGCCGCTGCTGCGATGTCCCTCGCACTGGCCTGTTCAGCTGCTTACTCAAAGGAGAAGACACCTGTGATTACCATCATGCAAAGTGGAGAAAAACCCTCGGTACCGGGATCGCCAGACTATTTCACCGGAACGGTGCGCATTGACTCGCCGTTTCAGGGAGGCGATCCGGCGCGCGTGGGCGGCGCGACCGTGACGTTTGAGCCTTCCGCCCGTACGGCGTGGCATACCCATCCCCTCGGCCAGACGCTTATTGTCATCTCAGGGCTCGGCTTTGTTCAGGAATGGGACGGTCCGGCGCGCGAGATCAGGCCTGGCGATATCGTCTGGATCCCGGCGGGCGTGAAGCACTGGCATGGCGCTGCGCCGCAGAACAGCATGTCGCATATCGCCATTGCCGAGGCGCAGGAAGGCATAGCGGTTGACTGGATGGAGCACGTCAGCGACGAGCAGTATGCGTCTCGTGATAAATCTTGACGGCATAACGATTCGGCGGCGCATGGGGAGCCTGCTGGCGCTCTGCGTCGCGCTGTTTTGCTCCAGCGGCGCTGCCGAAGAAGCTTCCCGTCCCACTTCGATAAGGAACAGAACCATGCTGACCCAGCAGCAACATCCTCTTACCGCGCCGCAGAAGCAGACGGCGGCGATTGCCGCCAGCGCTGCGACGGGCGACATACCCGCACTGAACGCTGCGCTGCACCAGGGGCTGGATGCCGGTCTCACCATCAGCGACTGTCGTGAGATCCTGGTCCAGCTTTACGCCTATGCCGGTTTTCCCCGTAGCCTGAATGCGCTGGCTGAGCTGATGAAAGTCGTTGAGGCGCGTCGTGAGCAGGGTAAAAACGATGCAGAGGGCAACCCGCCAGGGCCGCTGCCGAAGCCTGAAGAGATGCTGGCGGTCGGCACGCAGAACCAAACCACGCTCGCTGGCGGCCCGGTCAAAGGCGCGCTTTTCGATTTCGCGCCAGCCATCGATAGCTATCTGAAGGTTCATCTTTTCGGCGATATTTTCAGCCGCGACAACCTCGACTGGAAACGCCGGGAGCTGGCGACCGTAGGCGCGCTGGCAGCCATGACCGGCGTGGAGTCCCAGCTAAAAGCGCACCTGAATATCAGCCGGAACGTAGGGCTGACGGATGCGCAGCTGGCCGAACTGGTGCCGCTGTTTGAGAGCCGGGGCGAGCAAAACACGGCGCAACGGCTGCAGCGTGCGCTGGAGTCGGGCAGCGCACAATAACGGCATGCACCTGAACCCGCCGGTTAAACCCGCGGGTTCAGGCTGTAAACCAGCCGCCGGGATATTGCTCGCAGATGAATGCCACGAAGGCGCTGACTTTTGGGCTCTGCAGGCGGCGAGAGGTGTGCAGCACCCACAGCTCTGTCGTCTCGTTAGCCTCTCCCCATGCGATCAGCGCGCCTTTTTCCAGCAGATTACTGACAATCGACTGGGGCAGCATCGCCGCGCCGGCGCCCGCAGTTACGGCGTCACGCACGGCCAGCAGGGAAGAGAACTGCGCCACCGGCTGCGGGACCAGGCAGCGTCGCCCGTTATCCAGCGACCAGATTTCGCCTTCCCTGTGCGTGGGCATCACGACCGCAGCAACCGGGAGCGGGCGGCCGCCGTCGCTGAGCGGCATCTCAAACCCGGGAGCGGCGACCAGCATGAGCTTGTCTCTGGCAAAGCATCTGCCCACCAGCGCGCTGTCCGGTGGGGGATTAATGCGAATTGCCACGTCGAAATGCTCCTCAACCAGATTGCTGAGCCTGTCCTCTGCCACGGACTCAATCCGGACGTCGGGATAACGCGTGCGGAATCGGGCTGTGAGCTGGCCCAGCGCCACCTGTGAAAACAGCAGCGGTGCTGCAATACGCAGGCATCCTCTGGGACGGGTCGCGCCCTCCTGCGTCATAACGACAGCTTCGCTGATTTCGCGCATGGCCCCGGCCGTTCTGGCCAGCAGAAGTTTACCTGCCTCGGTAATTTCAAGCCGACGGTTACCGCGCTCAATAAGGCGGACGCCAAGCGTTTCTTCAAGATCGGCCAGCCGCCGCGACAGTGTTGCCTTTGAACGCCCGCTGGCGCGGCTGGCGGCGCCGAACCCGCCCGAGGCGGCGATAAGGTGAAAATCTGTTAAGGCGTTAAGATCCATACGCTGTCTCATTTATGGAACAAAGAGTCTCGAGAATAGCGTCTTCCGCCATTAAACAAAACACCCTAATCTCTGTTTACACCCACCTGACATCACGGAGTAAACATCATGACTATTCTTGTTACCGGCGCCACCGGCCGTGTCGGCCGCCATGTCGTCGCCCAGCTTATCAGCCGCGGCGCTGCTGTTCGCATACTGACGCGTAACCCTGACGCTGCCGGCTTTGGGCCAGGCGTCGAGGCGGTTAAAGGCGAGCTGCTCGATCTCGACGCCCTGCGCGCCGCCTTCTCGGGCGTTAGCACGCTTTTCCTGCTGAACGCCGTCACGGCCGATGAGTTTACGCAGGCCATCATTACCCTGAACGTCGCCCGCGAATGCGGCGTTGAACGGATCGTCTATCTTTCGGTGTTCGAGGCGGATAAAGCGGTGAACGTTCCCCACTTTGCCGTTAAGTACGGCGCGGAGCAGATGCTCGCGGCGATGAATTTTAGCGCCACCATCCTGCGGCCGACCTATTACATCGATAACGACGCGATGGTTAAAGAGGTCATCTTCAACCACGGCGTTTATCCGATGCCGATCGGAAACGTCGGGCTGGCGATGGTCGATGTGCGCGATATTGCCGAGGTGGCCGCTATCGAACTGATACGACGCGACCGGGCTCCCGGCAAACTGCCGGTCGAAACCATCAATATTGTCGGACCCGATACCCTTACCGGACCTCAGGCCGCTGCGGTATGGGCTGAGACGCTCGGGCGACCGGTTAACTACGGCGGCGACGATCCTGCCGCGTTTGAAGCGAACATGGCGGGATTTATGCCGAAATGGATGGCCTATGAAATGCGTCTGATGGCCGAGCGCTACGTTAGCGACGGCATGATCCCGCAGACTGGCGATCGCGAGCGGCTGGTGGCGCTGCTGGGCCGTCCGCTGTATTCGTACCGCGACTTTGCGGCGGCGCTGGCGGGCTGAAGATCACTCGCCGTCGGGTGGAGAGGGCTCGCCCGACGCGGCCTGCTCAGCGTCGTTAATCAGCCTGAGCAGGTGCGATACCGTTCTGGCCGTGCTGCTGCGTCGCCAGGCAAAGGCGATATCCGTATAAAGCGTGTTGTTCTCGATCTCGCAAAACACAATCTGCGGGTTATTGACGCAGCACATAGAGGCCGGCACCAGCGCGATGCCGCAGTTGGCGCCCACCATGCCGAGAGAGGAGGCGATCTGCGGCGCCTGCTGAAATCGCGCCGTGGAAAAGCCCGCGCGCAGACAGGTGCTGACGATAAGTTCATACAGGCTCGGGGAGACGTCGCGCGGGAAGATAATCAGCGTTTCGTCCGCCAGCTGCGACAGCGCCACGCTTCGCTGATGGCCAAGCGCGTGGCCAGCGGGCAAGGCGACGAGCATTCTCTCGGTGGCGATCACCTTCAGATTAAAGGCTTTGCTGCTTTCGCAGGGCAGGCGAATAAACGCCGCGTCGAGCAGTCCTTCCTGTAAATCCTGCATCAGCAGCGCCATGTTCTCCTCCCGCGTGGTCAGGGTGATGGCGGGATAGCGCGCCTTGAAACGCCGGATCAAATCGAATACCGGCTGACCAAACGCCACCGAACTGGCGAAGCCCAGCGACATCTGCCCGCTGATGCCTCGCGCCACGCCGCGCGCCTTCTCCAGCGCATTATCGGCCTGTTGCACAATCTGTATCGCATCAGGCAGAAACGCGCTGCCCGCCTCGGTCAGCTCGACCCCACGCGTTAAGCGCTTCAGCAACGGCGTGCCAATCTCATGTTCCAGACGCTGGATTTGCTGACTTAGCGGCGGCTGAGAAATGCCCAGCATTTCCGCTGCGCGGGTAAAGTGCAGCGTCTCGGCCACAGCAACGAAATAACGTAGATGCCGAAGTTCCATATCAAAAACGTCTCAAAGTTAACAGGTTTCGCTATTGGATTCTGCGAGCCAACTGGCCCAACATGATATTAACACGGCTTAACTATGGGTTTGTGAGGCACCATATGTGTAATATTGTATCTGATTGTTCATGTGAGGATCAGTTCAAGGAAACCCTTGGCAAACTTGCGGAAAAATCACCAGAAAAAGTTATCTATCAGACCTCGCTGATGAGCGCGCTTCTTAACGGGGTTTACGACGGATCGACCACGGTTGCGGATCTGCTGCGCAAAGGCGATTTTGGTCTGGGCACTTTTAATCAGCTCGACGGCGAGCTGATCGCTTTTGACAGCGAGGTGTATCAGCTCCGCTCCGACGGCAGCGCCCGTCCTGCCAGGCCCGATCAGAAAACGCCTTTTGCGGTGATGACATTTTTCAAACCTGAATACCAGCACCGCTTCGCTGAAACCGCCACGCGTGACGATGTGCACCGCGTTATCGACAGCAAAATCACCTCAGATAACCAGTTCTGCGCGCTGCGCATCAGTGGCCGCTTTCATGCCGTACAGACGCGCACCGTGCCCTGCCAGTGTCGCCCCTATCGCACCATGCCTGAAGTGCTCGGCAATCAGCCCACCTTCGACTTTCGCGAGGCGGAGGGCGAACTGATTGGCTTCCGCACGCCGCAGTATATGCAGGGCATCAACGTCGCAGGCTACCACGAACACTTTATTACCGGCGATCGCCAGGGCGGCGGCCACATCCTCGATTATGTGCTGGAAGGAGGAGAGCTGACGTTCGGCGCCATCAGCCAGCTGGTGATCGATCTGCCGCAGGACCGCGATTTTCTGCAGGCGGATCTGAACCCGCAGGATCTGGATGAAGCCATTCGGGCTGTCGAAAGCTAACAACTGAGGTGATGATGAAAACGCTAAAAACCAACGTGCTCTGGAACAGCGGCGCCGATCTCGTGGTGGCGCAGCTTGAAGCGCAGGGCGTCAACCATGTGTTCGGCATTCCCGGCGCCAAAATCGACAAGGTATTCGATTCGCTGGTGGATTCCCCTATTCAGCTAATCCCGGTGAGGCATGAGGCGAACGCCGCCTTTATGGCGGCCGCGGTCGGCAGGCTGACCGGCAGCGCCGGCGTGGCGCTGGTCACCTCGGGGCCGGGCTGCTCGAACCTCGTGACCGGCATGGCCACCGCCACCAGCGAAGGCGATCCGGTGGTGGCGATTGGCGGCGCGGTGAAGCGTTCCGACAGCGCCAAGCAGGTTCATCAGAGCATGGATACCGTGTCGATGTTTCGTCCGGTGACGAAATTCGCCGTAGAGGTTACCGACGCCTCTGCGCTGGCCGAATGCGTGTCCAACGCTTTTCGCCATGCTGAGAACGGCCGCGGCGGCGGCGCCTTTATCAGCCTGCCGCAGGATATCGTCGACCAGCCGGTGTCAGGCACGCCGCTGCAGCACAAGGGACGCGTCACGCTGGGCGCCGCGCCCGATTCGCTGGTCGAGGCGGTCAGCCGCGAAATCGCCCGGGCCAAAAATCCGGTGATCCTGCTGGGCCTGATGGCGAGCCAGCCAGAGAACAGCGAGGCGATCCACGAGCTGCTGAGCAAAAGCCGCATTCCCGTCACCAGCACCTATCAGGCGGCCGGCGCGGTGCGTCAGGAGCACTTTTCGCGCTTTGCCGGACGTATCGGCCTGTTTAACAACCAGGCGGGCGATCGTCTGCTGCAGCAGGCCGATTTGATCATCACCATCGGCTACAGCCCGGTTGAGTATGAGCCCGCGATGTGGAACAGCGGAAAAGCGATGCTGGTGCATATCGATGTGCTGCCGGCGGAGGCTGACAATCTCTACCTGCCTGACGCCGAGCTGGTGGGTGATATCGCCCAGACCGTGCGTAAAATCGCCGCGCGCATCGCCTCGCCGCTGCAGCTCAGCGAGGCGGCCGCCGCCGTGCTGGAGGATCGCCGCCAGCAACGGCAGCTGCTGGCGATGCAGGGCGCCAGCCTGGATCAGTTCGCGCTGCATCCGCTGCGCATCGTGCGCGCCATGCAGGACATCATCAACAACGACGTCAGCCTGACCGTCGACATGGGCAGCTTTCATATCTGGATCGCCCGTTATCTTTACAGCTTCCGCGCGCGTCAAATCATGATTTCCAACGGGCAGCAGACGATGGGCGTCGCGCTGCCGTGGGCTATCGGCGCCTGGCTGGTGGATCCGTCGCGCAAAGTGGTGTCGGTCTCAGGCGACGGCGGATTTTTGCAGTCGAGCATGGAGCTGGAAACCGCCGTCAGGCTGAAGGCCAACATTCTGCACATTATCTGGGTCGATAACGCCTACAACATGGTCGCCATCCAGGAGGAGAAAAAGTACCAGCGCCTCTCCGGCGTCAACTTCGGCCCGGTCGACTTTAAAGCCTATGCCGAAGCCTTCGGCGCGGCCGGGTTTGCGGTAAACAGCGCGGCAGAGCTGGAGCCGACGCTGCGCAAAGCGATGGATGTGAACGGGCCGGCTGTGGTTGCCCTTCCCGTCGACTACAGCGACAACCCGCTGCTGATGGGACAGCTTCATCTCAGCCAGCTGCTCTGATCTAACCTTAAAAGGATAGCGTTATGAAAAATAAAGTGGCTTTTGTTACCGGCGCCGGTCAGGGCATCGGCGCGGCGATCGCATTACGCCTGGCGAAAGACGGCTTTGCCGTGGCGGTCGCCGATTATAATGCCGACACCGCGCAGCAGGTTGCGGAGACGATTACCCGCGCCGGCGGCAAGGCGGTTGCGCTGCAGGTCGACGTCGCCCGGCGCGATCGCGTCTTTGCGGCGGTCGAGGAGGCGAGACGCGCGCTGGGCGGCTTCGACGTCATTGTGAACAATGCCGGCGTCGCGCCCTCTACGCCGATCGCCGATATCACCGAAGAGGTGATCGATAAGGTGTATAACGTCAACGTGAAGGGCGTTATCTGGGGCATGCAGGCGGCGATCCAGGCGTTCGCCGCGGAAAGCCACGGCGGGAAAATTATCAACGCCTGTTCTCAGGCGGGCCACGTCGGCAACCCAGAGCTGGCCGTGTATAGCTCCAGCAAGTTCGCGGTGCGCGGGCTGACGCAAACGGCGGCTAAAGATTTGGCTGCTGCGGGCATTACGGTCAACGCGTTCTGTCCCGGCATTGTAAAAACGCCGATGTGGGAAGCGATCGACAAGCAGATATCGGAGGCGGCGGGAGAGCCGGCGGGATACGGCACGCGGGAATTTGCTAAACGCATTACGCTGGGGAGACTGTCCGAGCCGGAAGATGTCGCCGCCTGCGTCTCTTTCCTGGCGGGTCCCGACTCCGACTATATGACCGGGCAGTCCTTATTAATCGACGGCGGTATGGTGTTTAACTAACGTCCGCGTCGCCTGCCTTCTTTACGTTCTGAACGAGAGCAAATCGCTTTGCTCTCGTTCAGAACTTACCAGCAGGGTTATTTAGGCAGCGCGTAGACCACGACCTGGTCGCCGACCTGATCTTTCAGTATGGTGTTGCCGCCGGCGACAAAGGCGACATACTGGCGTCCTTTGTATTCATACACCGAGGGGTTTGCCACGGCTGGCGCTTCAACCTGATCGGACCAAAGCTCCTCTCCGCTCGCCAGCGAGTAAGCGCGGACTTTCGCGTCCATCGAGGCGCCGATAAAGATGACGCCGCCTGCGGTGACCGCCGGGCCGCCGATAGTGGGCGAGCCCCAGCTTTCCGGCATAAAGAACCCGTACTGCTGAGACGCGCCAACCGGACGTCGCCATTTCACGTCGCCGGTGTGCATATCCAGCGCCACGATCTCGCCAAACGGCGGCTGCCAGCACGGCATGCCGAGCCAGTTATTCGCCACGTTCAGGCGCATCCCGTAAGGCGCGCCCTCCTGCGGCGCGAATCCGCTCTCATTACCGGAGTCTTTATCCGCCTTATTATACTCTTCACGGCTGTAGAGCTTGACGTACTGCACGATGTGCGAGGTGTTCACCACCGCAATCTGATTCTGCGGATCGAAGGCGACACCGCCCCACTGCACGCCGCCGGCGCTGTCAGGATAGGTTAATGCCCCCTCGCCTTTGGTGGTTGGCGGCGTATACATGCCTTCATAGGTCAGCTTATCCCAGAGACGCGAGCACTGCCCGGCGCCGACGATATCGGCCAGCTTCCAGATTTCCGGTTTTTTAGACTGATCGAGCAAAGGCGCCGGTTTGGTCGGGAACGGCTGAGTAGGCGAAAGTTTCTCGCCCTGAACGGAGCCGTCGCCCTGCGGGACCGGACGCTCCTCGATCGGCCAGACATCTTCGCCGGTCAGGCGGTTCACGACGAACAGGAAGCCCTGTTTAGTGGCCTGGATAAGCGCCGGGATCGGTTTGCCGTTGACCGTGATGTCCATCAGCGTCGGCGCGGAGTTGATGTCGTAATCCCAGACGTCATGATGCACCCACTGGCGCGACCAGACGACTTTGCCGGTGTTCACATCAAGCGCGGTGGTTGAGGTGCCGAGCGGAATGGCGTCGACGCGATTGCCGCCCCAGTAGTTAGGCGAAGGCGAAGAGACCGGCAGATAGACTAGCCCGTTAGCCTCGTCGGCGGACATATGGGTCCAGACGTTGGCGGTGCCGGTGCGCTTTCTGATGTCGGCGGGAATGGCGTCAAAGGTCCACTCGCGCTGACCGGTTTCGGCATTGATGGAGAAGACGGTGCCCGGAGGCGCTTCGGCATAGGCCCAGTCTTTACCCGCCCAGCCGACGATCAGATGGTTGCCGACCACGGTGGGCGGCTGCAGCAGCGACAGCGGAAATTTCGCATTCAGGGTGTTCCACTGCTCGACGTTCAGCACGCCCTTATCGGCAAATTTTTCGCATGGTTTGCCGGAGTCTGCATCCAGCGCATAGAGTTTGCCGTCAACGGTGCCCATATAAACGATCTTCTGGCAGGCCTGCCCGGCAACCGGGTTTTTCGCCTGCCAGTAAGAGACGCCGCGGTTCTTCAGGACCGGCTGAGTCAGCGCTTCGCGCGGCGCTTTCGTATCGTAATGCCACTTTTCTTTCCCGGTGCCGGGATCGAGCGCAATCAGCCGGTAAAAAGGCGTGCCGATGTAAATCGTATCGTTGGCGAACACCGGCGTGGCCGACCAGACGGTGGCAGGCGTTTTACCTTTGCCGTCGGAGACGTCGCCGGTATGAAATTCCCATACTTTTTCCAGCTTGCTGACGTTATCGGCCGTGATCTGCTTGAGAGGGCTGTACTTCTGGGCGTTAAGCTGGCCGTGGAAGCTGTCCCAGGTCGCTTTTTCCGGCACCAGCGGCGACGCCGTATTAGCGGCGGACGCGACCTTTTTGCCATCCTGTTCGGAAGAGGCTTCTTTAGTTGTGTTCGTGGTGCCGGGCGACTGCTGATCGGCGGCATCCACATTAAGCTTCTCCTGCGTTCCCTGAGAAGCTTCGGCGGCCTTATCCTCGGCCTGTAATGTGAGTGGCGTCATCAGCAGCGCGAGCGCCGTCATGCTGACTTTCATCAGCTGCTTTTGTTTATCGCTATGCACGGGCAATTCCTCAGGCTCTGGCAGGTGTGGTGTGACGGGCGGGACGGCGGCCGAGAAGGATCAGACCAGCCAGACCAAGTACCATGGCGGCGGTAATGATCCCCTGATGGAGCAGTAAGGCGGCAAAGCCGATACCCACCAGCACAATCAGCGTCACGATGCCCCAGAAAATGCGTGCGCCGCGCCCTGACGCGGCGCGCAAAATCAGCGTCAGCAAAGCCAGAACTACGCTGGCGATCGCCACGCCGAGCGCGCCGATGGTGCCGGTGACGCCAGTCAGAGGCGTCAGCCAGGCGTAGAGCGCCAGCGCGAAGCCGATCGCGGCCGCCAGCAGGAGCAGCAGCGTGCCGGCGCGTGAAGGTTGAGAATGCAACATGGCAGCAAATCCCCTGTAAGAATAAAATGATAAAAATCATGCGTCTCGTTATGCCTGAATACGCCGCCGCGCGAACGGCAAACCTGAGCGCGACTGAACATTCCAGCAAACGCGGTGAAGTATAGGCGAGAATGACTTATTCGTTTTTTGAAAGGCGACTCATGCACCTGCGCGCGCTCAGAATGCATGCGGCTAACCATTATGACCTGAGCATAATTAATGTATTATGCGTTACTGACCTTTGCCGCATGCGCTGATATCCCCCTTAACTATGCGAAAAACTCAATCAGGCGCTTCCGGCGTCGCCCTGTTAAAAACCTCTCTCGGCAAAAGCATGGCCGTGTTTTTGTTGCTCACCAGCCTCTTTGTTATCGCCATTAACGCCTGGTCGTTATGGAACTCATGGCAGCAGACGGTGGGCGAAAAAAACGACGACGCCCGCAACCTGTCGGTTTCGCTGGCGAAGCAGGCGGAAGATGCGTTTCTGCAGGTAGATATCACCCTGGCGGATGCGGTCCGGCAGCTCCGGCAGCGGGGCAATGAGTACGCCGCAACGCCGGCTTTCCTGCACCAGCTAAAAGAGCAGCAGGCTAAGCTACCGCAGCTGCACGGGCTCTTCATTTACGACACCGAGGGGCACTGGATCGCCTCCTCCGGCAATTTTGTTCCGACGAACGCCAGTAATGCCGATCGCGCCTATTTCATCTGGCATCGGACCCATAACGATACGAATTTGCTTATCAGTCGGGTCATCCGCAGCCGCTCAACCGGCGATTTGGTGATCCCGGTTTCCGTTCGCCTGAACGACAGCCAGGGCCATTTTGCCGGCGTCGCGCTGGCCACCGTGCGGGTTGACTATTTCCGTCAGTATTACAGCTATTTCGCCCTGGGCAATAAAGACACCCTGGGGCTGATCCTGGCGGATTCCTCTGTCTTATATATTCGCCCGTTCCCTGACGCCTTTATCGGCCGGACGCTGGCGTCCAGCCCGTTGTTTAAAACGGAGCTTAAGGCCGCCTCAAGCGGCAACGCCACCTGGCGCTCTACGCTGGACGGCGTGGTGCGCGTGTTTGGCTACACCCGGCTGGAGCGCTATCCGTTGATCGTCACGGCGGGCTACGACCGCGACAGCATTCGTCGGGAATGGCTGGCGGGAAACCTGGTTAACCTGCTGCTTAACCTGGCTCTGCTCTGCGCTATTACCGGCATGGGCATCATGCTGCTGCGCCAGGTGGGCGCCAACGTCAGAAATCAGATTGAATTAACCTACGTGCGCGATGAGCTGACCAACATCAATCACACGCTGCAGTCGCTGGCGCTGGTCGACGGCTTAACCGGCCTGGCCAACCGAAGGCAGTTTGATGCGCTGCTTGAGCAGGGGTTACTTAAATCGCTGAAAACCGGCGACCCGATCGCGCTGGTGATGATCGACATCGACTGCTTTAAACGCTTTAACGATACGTACGGACATGTGGCCGGCGACGAGTGTCTGCAGGATGTCGCCCACGCGCTGAAAGAGAGCGTTCATTTTCACGGCGATGTGGTCGCGCGCTACGGCGGCGAAGAGTTCGCGATTATTATGCCGAACACCGACGAGTCCGAGGCGAAGATAGTGGCAGAGCGCGCCGTCAGGAGCGTGATGGAGATGGGCATCGCGCATGAGAGTACGGAAGTCTCGCTCGGTATCGTGACCATCAGCGCCGGCTACAGTTCGCTGGTCTCTGAAGGCAAACCGGCAGAGGCTGAACAGCTGAAAAAAGAGGCCGACCGCGCGCTTTACAGAGCCAAGCGCAACGGCCGGAATCAGGCGAGCGGCCAGGTCTGACCGCCCGACCGCGCCCCCCGTTTCTCCAGGGGGCGCGGGTTAAAGCATGCCGTAGATCAGCGCCGACACGGTGAGCAGGCCGCCGACGATGACGATAAGCGACATGCCGCCTCGCAGCGTCTGCAGCTCGTTTCGGGTGTACACCAGCCAGGCGGGGATCACGAACAGGAAGATCGCGATCAGCGGCCCGCAGACGGTTTCAATCAGCGCAATCACGTCCGGGTTCCAGTAGGCCACCGCAAGCGACACCGCAAACATCAGCGCAAAGGCCACCGCTTTGGCTCGCTTGCGCCCGGATTGATCTTTCAGCCCGGCGGCGTCGCCGATCAGCGTAGCGAAGGTTTCGGCGACCGGCAGGCAAACCCCCAGAAACGATTTGGTCATCGCCACCATCGCAATAAAGGGCGCAACGATAAACAGCAGACCTGCGCCACCGTTCCCTTCCATCACCGCGAGCACGTTCAGGTTCTGCGTCCTGGCTGCGATAAACACCTCGCGCGGCATGCTCAGCACACAGCTCAGCACAAAAAAGATGATGCTGAAAAAGATGGCGCAGTAAGCCAGACGGACCACGCGTACGGCTTTCTGCTCGCCGCCCTTCCCCTTTTCCTGGTACCAGGAGGAGAGCGGCGACATCATCGGCGCGGAACAGAATGAGAAGGTGATAAGCGGAAGCGCCAGCCAGAGCGCCTTCAGCGACTCGCCAGCAGGTGCGGCCGTGGTCTCGCGCAGCGCCTGAATCAGGTTGGAGAGATGCCACGACGGGATCTGCATCATGGCAATCAACAGCAGAGAGAGGGCAAAGGGGATCGCCAGCGTGCTCATGGTGGTGACCACGCGGTCGCGGCCTTTGCTTAACACCAGATAGAGTAACGACACCGCGATAAAAGCCAGCACGGCGCGGTTCAGCGCGGCGACATGCAGGTGGGCGGTAACATAGTTGTCTAACGCATTGACCAGCGAGACGACGTACACCAGCGTGACGGGAAAATGGGCAACGCAGAAAAAGATCTTAATGCCCTGACGCCCTTTTGGGCCGAAGAATTTACCGAAGAGCGGAAGAGCGGCGTTTTCCGCCTGATGGTCGCGCATGAAGATGCGGCAGATCAGCACGTGCGGTATCAGCGACAGCGGCAGGCCCAGCAGCAGCATCATAAAAAACACCAGCGGCCCGCGCGTTCCCACCTCCACCGGCAAAAATAGCGTGCCGGCGCCCACCGTGGTGCCATATACCCCCATCATCCAGATGGTATCTTTCAGCGACCAGGATGGTCTGTTTGCTACTGCGTTTTCCGTACTTGCTTGAATAGTCATTTTTACACTTTGAATTACTGGTTGTTCAGATGCCGGCGCAACAGGATTGATCACTCTTTGTCTGGCCAGACTGAACAGAGCGAAGGAGACCGGACATCCGCGCCAGACCAGACACATAACAAGGCGGCAGATTGTCTGGTAAAAAAGCGAGCAGGCCAAATGATTTCGGTGAAAAAAACCTGGGCGTTTACGTCTGGATAACTATTTTTAACCGTTATAGCGTGGTTCGGTTCCCCGCCCTGTCCTGCTCAAAAATTTTATGTTTCACCAGACGGTCGCGCAGCCAGCGTTGCGCTTTGCCGGCGGGCGCCTGTTTAGACCAGAGCAGATCAATGCCGACGATCCAGTCGGTATGGGGGTACTCCTGCTGCCGTAGCTCGATCAAGGTCCCTGCGCGCAATTCGCGATCGACGAACTCGCGAGGAAGCGACGCCCATCCGAGACCGGCCAGCGCCGCCTCCAGCATCGCGCTGTAGCTTTCCACCCGCCAGAGCATGGGACTGCCTAAGTATTCGGTGGTGGCGATCCTTGTCTCCTGGGAACCAAAGGTGATGTGCCGCCAGCTGTGCAAATCGGCAAAGGAGACGGGGATGCGCTGCGCCAGCGGATGCGCGGCGCTGACGACATGCACCATGACCACTTTCCCCAGCTGCCTAAACTGAATTTTCTCGCTCTCAACGGGGTGAGAGAGCGCGATGCCCAGATCGACTTCGCCATTTTTCACCATCGCCTCCACATCGCCGCGAAAAGGCTCTTTGATATGGATATCGACCTCAGGAAAGGTCATAGAGAATTCATATAGCACGGGCGCAATCGTGACATAGGGAAGCTCGATGGCGAGGCTGACATGGCTCTCAATCTGCTGGTTGAATGCCGTTACGCGCTGATCGAAAGCCTGACATCGTTCCAGAATGGTTTTGACATACTCGCGCAGCACTTCGCCTTCCGGCGTTAGCCGCACCTGTCGCGGCGTGCGTTCAAACAAGCAGAGGTCGAGCTCAAGCTCCAGGTTGCTCATCGCCATGTTCACAGAGGACTGGGATTTTTTCAGCTGACGCGCGGCCGAGGAGAAAGATCCCGATTTGGCTACCTGCTCAAACACCATAAGTTGTTCCAATGAATATTTCAAAACGCCCCCCGGCTTTCAATTTTCCTGAAAACAGCTCGCTTACTTGTATCACTTTTTTACTTATAGAGTGGGCTTCCTGCGCTTTATCAGTGCGACGAGAGGTGTTTATGGAAACGGTAATAGCTGAAAAAAAACCTGAAGGCTCGCTCAGCGCCAGGCGCATCGCTTCGCTGGGCTTACAGCATGTTCTGGTGATGTACGCGGGGACGGTGACGGTGCCGCTGATCCTCGCGTCGGTGATGGGCCTGACCGGGGCGGAGACGGTGACGCTGGTGAACGCCTGCCTGCTGACCTCCGGACTCGCCACGCTGCTGCAGTCGGTGGGCGTCGGGCGTTTTGGCGGACGGATGCCGTTAATCCAGGGCTGCTCCTTTATCGTTCTGGCGCCGATGGCGAGGATTGGTCAGCAGTATGGCATCACCACGGTATTCGGCTTCGCGATTGCCTGCGGCCTGTTCACCGTGGTGGTCGCGCCGCTTTTTAGCCGTTTGATCCGCTTTTTTCCGCCGGTAGTGACGGGATGCGTGATTACCATTATCGGCATCTCTCTGATGCCCGCTGCGGCAATCTGGATCGGCGGCGGCAACCCCGATGCGCCCGACTTTGCCAGCCCGTCCAGCCTGCTGCTGGGTCTGGCCACCCTGGCGATCACGCTGTTTTTTTACTGCAAAACGCAAGGCATCATCCGCAACTTCAGCATCCTGGCAGGCATGCTGGCGGGGACCCTTATCGCCTGGTTCGCAGGCCTGACCGATTTCTCCGCGGTGGGTCACGCTGCATGGCTCGGCATCAGCATGCCCTTCTCTTTTGGCCTGCCGGCGTTTTCCCCCGTGCCTGTTTTGGTCTCCTGCCTGGCGATGATCATCGTGATGACAGAGACAACCGGCAACGTCCTGCTGATAGACAAGCTAATGGGACGCCCGACGACCCCGCAGCGTCTTGCCGATACGATCCGCGCCGACGGTCTCTCCACTATGGTCGGCGGCTGTCTCAATAGTTTTCCTTACAACGCTTTTTCGCAAAATGCCGGGCTGATTATGCTGACGCGTATCACCAGCCGGTCGGTGCTGGCTGCTGCCGGGTTGATACTGGTGTTACTCGGCCTGTTTCCTAAGCTGGGCGCGTTGGTATCGGCGATCCCGCGTCCGGTGCTGGGCGGCGTTGGCGTGTTGATGTTCGGCATGACGCTGGCCGCCGGCATTCAGCAGCTGAAAGAGGTCAGTTTTAAAAATGACAACAATATGCTCATTGTTGCCGTCTCGATAAGCGTTGGCGTCATTCCCATGGCGTTTCCGGCGTTATTTACATCGCTGCCCTCATCGTTAAGGCTAATTTTCGACAGCGGTATTTTTATGGGCGGTTTTACTGCCGTAGTGCTGAACAGCTTACTGAATACTAAAAAAGAGGATGAAAATGCATAACGCCGCCGATATTAAATTTTTGCGGCTGTCTAACGAAGTTGCAAGGCGCGCTATCGCCCTGGGCAATCACCCGTTCGGCGCGGTGCTGGTGGCGCCTGATAATGAGACTGTCCTGTTGACGCAGTGTAATATCGATACCGTTAATCATGCCGAGTCAACCCTCGCTCGAATAGCCGCGAGTAATTTTACCCCTGACTATCTTTGGGACTGTACGCTCTATACCGCCGTCGAGCCGTGCTGCATGTGCGCCGGCACAATCTACTGGGCGAATATCGGCCGGGTGGTGTATGGCATGAGCGAAGCGCGCATGCTGGCGTGCACCGGCAACCATCATGAAAATCCCACCATGAGTCTGCCAGCCTCGTCGGTATTTGCGCACGGGCAGAAAGATATTGTGCTGATCGGGCCGGTTCAGGAGGTTGAAGAGGAAACGCTGTCGTTGCAGCAGGCATTCTGGCAGGCGAGAGGGTAAATGAAAACATCGTGAAGGCATTGCAGCTTATACGAACAGCTTTAAATATTTCAGTGACGTTCTCAACGACAATGATGGTCAGAATAGCAGTAATATTTCGTCACGGCTACGGGTGAGTAGACAGCAAAAGCAGCTCGGTATTGATGGTGGTTAGTGCCCTGCCGTTGGCCTGTAGCATTTCCAGCAGGCCGCGAATATAGTGACTGCGCAGGCTGTCCCTGGCGCAGCTGTGCTGAGAGGTAAAGCCGGGCATGCCCGCAATGATGTTCAGAAATGACTTCATCGTCTGCAAGCTGGCGCAGACGACAGACCAATCAGGTAGGACTGTGCCGGGTTCAGTGAGGAGCTGCTGTTAATAGCAACCAGAGCGAACACGTCTAGAGTTTCTGTAGAGTAAAGCGACAATTTGCACGGAATGACGCTGCTGTTGACAGAGTCAGTCATGTTGGCCCTGAGTCTGATGGGGTGAGCCGCCTGGCTACAGGCTGAAATCTGACCGGACTATCTCCTGCCTGATTGGTTCTGGTAAAACTACTTATTCAAACATACATTTTAGTAAGTAGAAAAGAAAATTTTAGATGTTTTAGAACAAAATCATACACGGGTTTTCCAGAGCAACTTTTTAAAGATATAATGTAAAATACAAGCTTAGTTATGTGAGATAAAAAATGATTGCTGATGAACAATTTGACGAAGCGAACGCTAATGTTGTAGTACCCATAGACAAAGAACTGAAAGTCGAAATGGAGAAACTTGATGATTCTCCATCTGCACATCCTTGGGATCCTGAAAAAATAAGAATTACAACAAAGCATTTTTCTCTACGTGAAGTAGTGGACCAAATAAACGATAAGGATATTGATCTCTCACCCGACTTCCAACGTGATTACGTCTGGAGCACTCAACAAAAGATTAGATTGATTGAATCAGTATTATTAGGCATTCCTTTGCCAGCTTTCTATTTCAATCAGGAATCTGACGGATCATTTCAGATAGTCGATGGAGTGCAAAGATTAAGTACTATATCTTCTTTCATGAATAATTTATATTCATTGCAATCCCAACATTTAGAGTATCTTAAGCATTTAGATGGAATTAATTTTGAAAATCTTCCTTCTCTAGAATTGAGGCGTTTCAGGGCTACTCAAATTGTAGTTCATGTAATAGAACCATCAACACCCAATGGTATTAAATACGATATATTTAGCAGGGTAAATACTTTAGGTAGCCCGCTCAAGCCGCAAGAAATAAGACATGCTATGAGCACCTCACGTGCAAGAGAATATTTGAAATTACTTTCAGAGAATGAATTTTTTGATAATGCTACCGGCTGGAATTTTTGGAGTTCAGTTGATGGTATAAAAGTACGCGATAGCGGACGTATGACTAATCAGGAGCTGGTCTTACGGTATTGCGCATTCAAAATGACTTCTATTGATGAGTATAAAAATTATGCAAGCTTAGACCGTTTTTTGATTGATTTCACACGTCGGCTTGATGGAAAAAAATCTGAGGAGTCAGATCTAGCCCCTATTAGTGACGATGAGTTAGGTTTACTTTATCAAAACTTCATATCGTCAATGAAAAGTGCATATGATATTCTTGGCGATAACGCATTTCGAAGAATAGAGGAAGGTAAAAAACGAGGACCTATAAATAGAGCTATTTTTGAATCTCAAAGTATCGCTTTGTCTTTATTTTCTTATAACAAACTTCTAGATAAGAAAGAGGAAGTAAAACAATCCTTACTTGAGCTATTCAAAGATGAAAACTATCTGAAGTCTGTAACTGTGAGCACCGGATCACCTAGCGCGGTAATAGCAAGATTAACCAAACCAATAAATGAGTTAAAGAGTATACTTAATGATTAAAACAGTGAAGATTGAAGGTTTCAAGCGATTCATTTGTGAAACCTTTCCACTAAAAAATCTAACAATTTTAGCTGGAGTAAATGGTGCAGGTAAATCATCATTTATTCAAGCAATTTTGTTATCTCATGAAGCTTCTAAAGGTCACAATACAGTACCATTAGACACCGCTTATGGCGTTGATCTTGGGACAGTACAAGATATAATGAACTGGCGTAACGGAAAGGAAGAGATTGATATCTCCCTTGAATTTAATAATGGAGTGCATGGTGAGTTCAAATTTACATCTTCAAATTTATTTTCTTTATATTTGGATGTGAAGTATTTTTACTCTGGAGAGCATTTTATTACAGGAAATAGATCATTTATATATTTGTCAGCGGAACGATTTGGCCCAAAAACAGAATATAAATTCACGTCAAAGCATCATCAAGAACTAGAGCTTGGAATTAGAGGGGAATATTGTGCACAGCTTATAGATAGCATTGGTTTAATGCCTATTAATTATGCCTCCAGAACTCATCCTGACACCCCAGAAAATGAAGCTGTTTTTTTGAATTACCAATTGGAAAAATGGCTTTCTGAAATTTTTAGACCTATTAAAGTACGCTCAGAAAAATATGGCTCTAATACATCTTCCTCACTACAATTCAAAGTTGAAAATGGGGAGTGGGTTAAAGCTTCAAATATGGGGTTTGGGGTAACATATGTTTTACCAATAATTCTTGCAGGTTTAGTGATTAAAGAGAATGGTCTGCTTATAATTGAAAATCCAGAGGCTCATTTGCATCCTGCTGGCCAATCAAAAATTGGAGAGTATATTGGTTGGTTATCTGCGAAAGGGGTTCAGGTTTTAGTGGAGACTCACTCAGATCATGTCCTTAATGGTATAAGAAAATCTATAGCAGCTAAAAATAACATTTCACATAAAGATGCAAATGTTTTATTTTTTGATAATAACGCAAAAGAACCATCAATTACTGAGTTACATTTTACTGAATATGGCGGTTTATCTGGATGGCCAAACTCTTTCTTCGATCAATACCAAATAGATACAGCTACTCTCGGTAAATTTAGACGGAGCAGAATATAAAATGTCATTCGTTATTGATTCATCTGACTGGGATTTTATAAATCTCTCATGTCCGGAAATTGCTAATATTTTATAAAACTTCCTAGATAGACTATATATCGCTAAGGAACGTGGAGAAGATTTCTTTTTCGGAAATGAATTTCAGAGCAAAAAAGTATGTAGGGGAATGGATCTTTGGACATTCCTTTGTTCTCCAGAATCAGCTGAAATCGACAAGGGA
The DNA here is from genome assembly GCF_020149765.1 of Pantoea agglomerans. Lineage (NCBI taxonomy): Bacteria > Pseudomonadati > Pseudomonadota > Gammaproteobacteria > Enterobacterales > Erwiniaceae > Pantoea > Pantoea agglomerans. The sequence continues at coordinate 45,980 of NZ_CP083810.1, read as the reverse complement.
ATCAAAGATGAATTAGCGTCATATATAAATCGTGGATGTTTTTATGAGGATGTGGAAAATTTATGGCCCCCTACCTTTCTAAAAAGTGATGTCAGTGATAGTTCTGGTACAATTGTCGGACTTGATTATGCTTATGCTTATGCTTATCATAACTTGATTAACAATACCCCTTTCGCCTGTATATCACTCAGGGATAAATCAAAGCTTCCGGTTTCGTCAACATATGGGCAATTAGAAATTTACTTTGTTAATTCTGAAAAAAGCAATTTAACATTCTGGAGAGAGTGTGCATTATCGACAGTAAGGGATGCCAAGGAAAACTTACATATTCTTTCAAGCCATCTGTATCCTGATTTATATTTCTTCAAAGGTGTCTGGGACGGAATAGACTCGTTTGAGGGCGGCTATTCTTCTGTTTATCAAAAACTGAAAAAATATTTAGAAATATTCAACGATTATGGTAATTGGATTTATTCCGCTCCACCTCCTGCGATACATATTAGCGATACAATTAATTCAACAATAGGTCAGAAGCCAACCAATGAACTAATTGAAGAACGATTCCAAGCCTTAGGATTATGTGTAGCGCCTGAAAAACCAGATGTTAGAAAAAATGAAAAATGTCGAAAAGAAAGAGAGATTGTTATTAACAAAACCACGCATTATTGTGAATGGCATGGTAAGTTTGAGCCACATCAAAACAGAATTCATGTACATGGCCCAACATCACATTCTGCAGGGAAATTTATTATTGCTATTTTTTGTAAGCATCTATCATTGCCCAAGCATAAATAAATGTACCGAGCCGGCTGGCCGCGGGACGTGTAGTAAGACGCCGGTCAATCACGTCCTGAAGGATCCCGAGTCGGTTCACATCGTTCATCGAAAAAAACTCCATTCCGTGTCTCATCCTTTGAAAGCAATGATCGCTGGAGTGAGGCTATAGCACGGACATGTATATGGTCAGATGCGGACATCACAATTTAGCTACCATATTATCAGTTCGCATACCGCAGTTTATGTTAAATAAATTTACTATCCTTATCTACTATATCGTCCGAACCCCACCGTCGTACCTAACATTATATGATGATTGGCTACTATTGCATGAAGCTGAGTGAGCCAGTTCCCTCCCTGACGACAGTAAAATATCGGGCCCATCCTGTTATCTTGCGGCGAAAGTTTTACTTTTAAAGCAGTACATTTGTTAATGACGTCAGCTTGTTCGCACGTTACCCATATATGTTATCTCCATAACCAAGAATAAGCTGCTTCAGCCTGGCTGCATATTTTGGTAACCGGCAGAAGCAGACAATCCACATTAGTTGCGCTACAAGTCTGTTCGATTAGCTGGTATATTCGCCTTCAGTTGCTTCTGTATTAAATTTTTCAAGGCAGGCTTCCATTTCAGCCGTTGCTCCCGGAGCCATAGGTGATGTCAGCAGCAGCCATGGAAAATACCATGCCTCTACGTTTCCGGCAGCAATCAGCGGAAGCATACGCAGCCCGAATACCGGGATAAACAGAACTGCCATCACCAGTAATGCAAGAGTGGTCAGCGGGAGATTTATGAACCTAAAAAAGTTCCAGTCCCGGCGGTAACGCTTTTTATCGAATATTATCTGCCCCTGTCGCTCGGTAAGGTATGTCCGCCAGGGTTTTAGATAGCGAGGCCTTAGGCAGCACAAGGCGGTCATCCGGGTCGCAGCCTGTTGCAACCGGGGCTCCCTTATGCCGGTCTGTCCGTAGTTGCATCTTTGATTGAGTTCAGACAGTACAAGTTCCCGGTTTACGTCAGATAGATAATCCCGGCTCAGCATCTTCTCAAGCCGGCGGGTTCTGCTAAAAAGCCCCGCAAGCATATTCAACGGTTCGGTTCTTATTAGCCAGTCATGTAGGATCTTCAGTGCCATGAGAACTACTACCAGCATTAGTCCCTGCGGCCCATGCAACCAAATCCATTCAAGAAAACTACTGTTATTAAACACTGACTCCTCCTGTGTTTCCCTAACCAATTTTGTCTGTATGGCGATGACTGTGAGATCCATTGCCAGCTTAGGAAAGTAGGCGTGTACTCCGTAATGATCCTGTACCCACACCTTGCTACCGTAAGCATTTTAAAGGTAAATACAGGCTCGTGTCCTGAATGCGGTTTATTGAACTATCGGGAAAAGACATTAAATCTGAGGCTAATTTTCAGCCAGCCGCGGTTAATCCCGCCGTTGGTTTCACTCACAGGCTTTTTTTAACCGGCTCGATAGCGTGGTCATAGAGATGTTCATTTTGTAGAGTGTGTGTCACTAAAAAGAGTATGCGAGAATTAAACGAACCATGAGAGCAGGCAAATCAAAGAACCAAATCGTGGCATTAGTAGCGATTATCGCTGCCTTTGTGACTTTTTTAAGTAATTTAAACAGCGCGACTGATTTTTTTAGCCGTATATATGAACGTCTGTTTTCCAAAAATGATCTGAAGATATCGGTCATTCAGGCACGGCTTGTGCCTACGCGTCCCCGTGCAGACATTCCAACTCTCATGGATGATGATGCCTTTGTGGCTTTGCAGCTCAGAAATTATGGCAAGACACCCGTTCTGCTGACTTCCGCTGAACTGACACTTTTAAACAGCCATGATGCTTCAACTCGAGGCTCAACGGGAGGAGGAGGATGTATGCTGTCCCCCAATCCGGATTAAAACCGATCCCCTGTAATGCTTGAACCTGGTCAGACAAAATGGGTGGCAGCAGCCATGGCATTAAGGTTTAATGGACTGCTCGAAAGTCTTACTGGCACTGAATTTGACCGGCTGGACGTAGTTGACCTCGCACCACATGTGCCTTTTATCATATCTTCCTCAGGATACGTTAAAGAATTTAATTCGTTAATGGCAAAGCATTATGGTGCCAAGCCGGCTGTAAAAGTGACGTTCAGAATCAATCTTGATGAGAATCAAATCAGCTATACAATCCCACTCACAACAGGTGGTGATATTTTCACGGAGGGCGGACGTTTCCAGCATGACTGGTTCATTGCACACCTGAAAGAGCCATCCTACGTGCCTTATTTAAACCTGTCCGATCCTGAATGTGACATTGATAAAATATTTAATATTCCAGAAGCCATTAAGTGAGTTGCTACGAAATTCGATTACCCTTTACCAAATAGCAAAATTATGCTTTTCACTGAGTGAACCGGCAGTTCTGAAAAAATTTTTCTGCTTCAAATACTTTAAATGGGAATTAATATATGGTTGATAACATTAAGTGCCATTTGATGATCGATAAATCATAATGTGTAAAGCACTTTTCTTGCTTTTTGCAAATTTATAGTCTGCATGATCAGTGTTCCCAAGTTCTCTTTCTAAGCGCGTGTAATGATTTTTTGAGGAAGCTTTAACGTCCGCTTCCGGCATAAAGCTGCCCCCAAGGTCCTAAGGACGGCTACGAACAAGGATCGGAATTATTGAGCAGATTGGGTAAGTAAGAAAAAAGTATTGGTTAGGGATTAGGTGCTTAATAAATCACCCACTATCAAGAGACTCATAAACCCGAAGAGTGCAATTTTTCCCCTTTAATGATCACATTTTGCGTCATTCCTGCGTAAGCTATCGTACAGGCTGGGGGTTCCCCGACAAGCCCGACGGGTACAGCAGCTGGGCGTTCAACTAAACCATAGGCGTTAGCCGAGACTCCCAGACGGTCGTTCCACCGCTTGACCTCATCGTTCAGCTGTCCCGGTACTTGACGTTGCGCCGCGCCGCGCTTGGCGACCAACTTTAGTAAAGTCTCGTTGGTCAATTCTGCTCTAGGAATATAGTCAATGTAGTAAGCAACATCGCGCGCCAGCCGATCACCTACATATATCAGCTTGCCCGGCCAAAAATTCGCTGATATGGCGCGTCGCCGTTGCGCCGGGGTGAGTATGCTGCCGCTCGCTTTCTCTATCTCTATGACATCCTCTGCCGCTTGGTTGGTATGGTTCTGCTTGAGTGTCATCTGTACCGCTCGGTCGATGAAAAATCCGAGATCCACTTCGGTCGGGCACCAGCCATGAGCCCAGTAAGATCGGTAGAAATTGCTGACTGCTTCTAAAATTCCAGGATTCATTACACGACCGTAAATCGCGCGTACGCGTGCGTCCTCACCCAGCACCTTGAATCCCGCATGCCAGATCGCTTTACGAGTTTTGACCGCGTTGACTGCAAGGGCAATTTTTGCTGCCGCCGCAACATTTTTAGTCTCTGCAAGGAGTCGGATCGACTGGGCCTCGGTACCAAATGCGTTATCGATCAGCTTCGGGATCTCCTTGTCAACTGTAGAAAGTATCTTCTGTACTTGGTACACCTGTCCCGCTGTTGCACCTAGCGGCCCCCAGGTAATGATTCCACCATCGCTCGGCGTATTAAACTCAATGACGGTATAATCCGTCGCCTCTGAACCCAATGACATGATGAAAGAACGAGACAATGCATCAGGTACGGGAACATCAGATGCGACTAGTTTCCAGAGTTTAGTAGTCACCACTCCTTTTGCCGCTAGCGAGCCACTGAGTGCAGATTTGTAAAGGTCGCAACCAGCCACCTGCTTGATAAGATTCATCGTTTCGCGTCCCATCTTACCATCAACAAATGCCCCGGGCTTAACGACTTTGATCTTGCAGTTTGTGGCTAACGTCAGCAAACTTTTCTGGAAATCCGTCAACTCGCTGAAGCGGCTACCCACTATAGGATGATTCTCGCTAGGTACGAATAGAACGTCATCATCTGGGGAAGCTGGTTTCGCAAACACAGAACCAATGCAACAGAGTGACATCACCGCTAAAACCTGTTTCTTCATAAATCGCTATCCCAAGTCTATAAGACGATAAGATAACGTTAGTTTCTTGTTGGTACTATTGCATATGGGTCAGAAAATTTTCATCAAGTAATAATAAATAGCTTCGCTTATTACCGTTCCGCTTTTGTGAATCCGTTGTCCTGCTACCGATTCGTTGTGACATCTGCGATGTTGGCAACATTCGCTCCTGACACAAAGCCGACAATAAAGGCCCGTTTATTCAAGGCTGGCGAGCAGTGCGCAGCCTGCCCTTGTTATGCCGCGCAGCGGCATGAAGGCGCCAGCTGAAGCTACATATCATTCTGCAGTCGAATGGCGCCGGTAGCGCGGATCAGCCGCTTCCTGCCGCTTATATCGCGCAAATCCAACCATTCCCTGCCAGACGCTGTTGACGCAGCGGCCTTTCAGGCGCAGAGAAGCCAGACGGTCGGAGACGAGAGAAAGCATCCGCGGTACTACTCATAGCAACTCCCCATCTACTAGTTACAACACTCATTTATCAGCCACTGCAGTACCGACCCTTCGGGTCGGGCGGCCGGGGCTGGTCAGTGGGGGCAACCGGGCTTCAGGTCCGGCGCCGGGGTTTTGCCGGAGAGGGGCGCGGGGTTTCAGGTTTGGCTCGGACAGGGGTTAAATGAGAGTATATATGAATGATGTAACTATACTTGACTTGATGTGCATTTATACTGAACATTTAGTATCGTTCTGTTAGAACTCAATAACTGAGGTGCATATGAATTCATCTGCTTATGAGCGCGGTATCAAAACTGCTTCTGCATGGAAGCGCTTAACATGCGTTTATATCGATGCAAATTCTCGCTTTGCTGCTTGGGCCGATAGCAAAGGAGTTCCTAGGGCAATAGGAAGGTCGTTTGTTCCCTTTTCTGTTCTAATGCTTCTGACGTTAGCCTTAGTTGTGGGTTTTTTCCTTGGCGCCATTATTATCGCTGTCGCTGGGTTTGCATATATGGTTCGCTACGTTCAAATAAATAACTTAGCTTCTGGTGGGTCAGACGAATCGACCTCAGGATATGGGCCTGAGTACAGAAATGGCCGCGATGGATATGGTTACTATTACGGCGCCGATGATTCAATTTTCACATCATCTAAGACACACAATGAAGAAGATTAGGCCTGGGGAGCTACCCCCCCCAGGTTACTTAAATAATTATAACTTCATGGCACCTTTCATTTTATTTACGGCCTCTCCCCCACTTTGTTCGACTTTTGCTGTGCCATTTCTGAATGCCCCATCGAGCGCACCACCAATTCTGACGCCAGCCCATGACAGAGTCCCCATCCATACTGCCGGAAGCACAAGGAACATTGTCGCCATGACAAAGTTCATGATCAGATCATCAGAACTGTTTTGGAAGCCTGCCATGTTAAAGCTGCTATGCGTATCAGAGCTGTAAAGCGCGGTTAGGAGCCAGCTGTCTAGCCAGCGCGCCAGCTCCCACCAGAATGTCAGGAAGTTCAGCGCAAAGAGCACAAAGGTGAGCGTAATTACCGTTTTAATCTCGTAAGCGGAGAACGCCAGGATAAGCGGCAAGATAACCACTATAGCCATCAGAAGAACGGCCTGAACCATGGGTAATGCCTGGCGCATTGCATCAAACGCCGGAAACGCGGCCAGGCTGCCTAATGCGGTGCCGCCAGTTGCGGCAACCCTGGCAACGGAATTATCGAGCGTAAAATCTGCGTTTCCCCCGTAGCCGGCATATACGTGCCCCCCTTGCGATACAGTCAGACTCTCCGGACTGACCAGGCGGCGAACAATGGCCTCCTTATAGTCGGCAGAATTACCGCCGATCATGGTCATTGCAGCGGATAAACGTGTCCATAATCCCGGGTCTGCCTGATCGACAACACGGGCCTGTAAGCCAGTTTCCGCTTTATTCCACCATTCACTGCAAGTCGGGTAGCCGCCCCGGCCCGTGTCAGGACGCCCGCTGTCACGGCTTTCGCTCCATGGAAAATCTGCGCGGGGAGTTTTTGACTGCAGACTGCCGTAATAATTACTCAGGAACGTCTTGCTGCCTATCCACTCGATATCACGCAGTGTGGTCTTGTCTTTAGTTTGCCCCTGATCCTGACGCTTCCACATATACAATGCGAGTGAGTAGCAGTCGTTGGTAAAGTCCTGCAGCTCTTCCGCGAGAGCTTTATTGTTAATCCGCGTATGCTGAACCTCAAACCGGAGCTGACGCATGTCCGGCCGACAGGGGATAGTGGCTACTGAAGCCTGAGTGATCCCCTTCGCCAGCTTATGAACCAGATACCACCAGACCGGCGCGGCCGCAGTCTGGTCGTTGATGCTGGATATGACCGGTGAATATCCTGTGTCGTCGGGTGCTTTTGGCGTCCATGTGCCGCAGGATTGCGCGCGCGATGTGTCATATTTGATGGTATTCATGTCCACATTCATCAGCGGCATGCAGCAGGCAATCATGACCAGAAACGATGTATAAATAGCATGCTCCATGCGGGGTATGGACAGGGCACCTTTATTTCCCTCGTCTTCACCCTCTTCACGCACTTTCAGCCAGATGCCGATAAGCCGGAAGGCGACCGGTACGGTAAATAGTCCGGTCGTGATAAGGATGTTCCAGAGTCCGTTGTTTACAACCCAGCCGAGCAGGGTAAGGAAATACTCCAGATAGCTGTTTGTCAGCATCATGACGCTCCTGTGCCGCCGAGCAGCACCAGTTCACAGACAACGGCAAAAATGACGCTGACCGCCGCAATGCGGATCAGCGGCTGACGGTATTGCGGATCGAAGCCTAGCGCCCGGAAAATTTTCACAAAACCCCACGCCAGCGCACCATAAACAGCAAGGCGCCATACCAGCCAGCCATAGCGGGCATGATCCATCCAGTCGCGGAATGCAGCGGCCTGGGCAGGATTTTTAACGGCTTTGTCCGCAACAATGAGCCCGGCCAGCAGGAATGCCAACAGAGTACCGGCAGTACACAGTACGCGAAGCAGAGCAGGGTGGCGGCGGAAAAATGAGGCGCGGTGCGCGCCGTTTTCGGTTCTCATCGGCTGTGCCCTCATCAGTTGCTTTCCGTTTCAGGAACGGCCAGGCGGTTAATGCGACTGTCAGTGCTGTCATCGCTCTGCGTCTGCGGGTTGCTGTTAACGCGGCCGTTTTCGCGATCGATAATGGTCAGCACTGAATTGCGTGACAGCTCGCGCTTAAGCTCCATCTCATTGCGTAATGCGGTGATCTCACGATCAATAGCCGCAACGCGGCGATCGCCTTCTTCAATTGCAGCATTCTGCGCTGCTGCGTTAGGCTCAGACATGCCGGTAACGATCATGCGGCGCATAATGAGTGCGGTTTCAACGGTATCAGCCATTGCCAGCTCTCCGGCGAGACGGGCCGTCAGGGCTGCATTGTCTGGGTCTCTTTGTAATGCTCTGATCACGCCGGCAGTAATCGGAAGGCTACCGGTTTTGAGTTTTGCCAGATTTGTTGCATTTGGCTGCTCAGCACCGTTAACCAGCTTGACCAGCTGCTCGGTGTTTTCTTTAGTGGTCTCTTCCAGGATAGGAGCAAAGCCTGTGCCGGCCTGCGTGGCGCCCGGCTGCTGATCGGCATCACCACTGGTGCACTGAGAGGCATCGCTACAGGTTCGCAGCGAGCTGTCCCCTACGACCTGGACTACCGCTTTCGCTGCTTCTTCGGCGCTTGAATATTTAGCGCAGGCACCACCGTTACAACTGTTGGTACTGACCGTATCCGTACTAAGCACCGGCAGGCTGTTCATCATGTTGAACCCTGCAGCCGTCAGATCATGTGTCGGCCTGATAGCCTGTTGCCCTTGTCCTCCACGTTTTTGCCCGCCAATCCAGTTCTGGCCTGAATTGCCTTGTAACTTGTCAGCTGAATTGTTCACGCGCACAGCATCCGCATCTCCGCTGTTAACAAGCGAGCGGTACTCGTCCATTACCGCGCCCTGCGTCCATTTGTTGTTGCCGGCAAAATCCATCATGCGTTTTGACATGTTCTGACAGTTGAGCTGGGCCTTATCAAAGGAGACGTTTGCCTGTAGCACGCCGTTTGTGAGCATGTCGTACAGGCCGGGATTGGCACGCTGAATAATCATTGCCGGCAAGCTGGCTACGGCACCGGTTGCATTCTGAACCACGTCACCCATGAGGTTCTTGAATCCGTTTGTTACCCCGTTGAGCTGATTGCCAACGGTGGTTTTCAGGTCGAAATTGCCACACATCAGATCGCTGCTCCATCCGACGTTCATGCCGAGTTTGCGCATGCTGCTGCGCGTTGCCGGCTGTGAAATTACAGAGCCGCCGCCGAGCGTATAGTAAAGCTTGTCAGAGACCGCGCCGCTGACGTCCTTGCCGTAGCCTATGGCGCTGTTGTTCACTGAAGGAAGTGAAATACCGAATGCACTGGACTGATTATTGTCGGCCGCCTGCGCGGATAGCGCAGCGGCAGTGATGCACAGCGCAAGCGCGGCCGGTTTGAATTTAACTGGTGACATTGTGCCTCTCAGAAGTCAGTTGAATAGAGGAAGGTCTGGCCGCGTCGCTTGCAGCAGCTGTAGGGCTGCCATAGCGCATAGGCTTCGTTGCCGTCCTGAGCAATGGGATGCGCGCCGTCCGGGAAGACGGCGCAGGAAGATGAAAGCGTGGGCGCCAGCCGCTGCCATTTGTGGTTAGCCGTACCCGTATTTTCCTTCACCTCACCTGGCGGCCAGTAGCCGGCTCTGTGCGATGCCTTCAGTACCTGGTAAACGTGGGGTTGTCCCGAACGGGTAATAATGTCGGCGACCCGCTGTGCGACCACGGCGGAGGCTTTGTCATCGTCTGTCTGGCTGACGAAGCCGGAACGGGGATAAATATTGCCCCACATGTTGGCGCTGACCTGGCTGCCCAGTTCGCGCTGGCCGGGGACCAGCGCCTCGGGATATAGCGATTCAGGCAATCCCGACCGCCACACAAGTGAATCCAGCGTGCTCAGAAAGTAGGGATTAAATGGCGTGGCGGCGGTATCGCACGAATAACCGGGAATGCTGCCGCCAATGATGGAGGTGGCAGGATGGCCTATCGCATCGGCGTACTTGAATTTAATGTTCGACTTGCGCTGCCCGGGGGTCTTGATATCGGCGGCGTTACCGCCGCCGGCTGGCGCACCGCTGGTCAGAGCGTTGTCGATCGTACCGGACGCACCACTCATAAACGCCATCTCTGTCCAGGGATTCCCACCCGGTCCGGTGTAGGTGGACACCACCACTTCAGGAATAAAGTGGGTCACCTTAACCGAGGTTTTCACCGAACAGCCAAAGGGCGTACACATCAGCCAGTAACAGATGCCGCTGACGCGCCAGCTGATGCAGTCCTGGGTAATAGCACTGGCAATAATGCTGGCAGTATTAATGGCAGAAACCGTAGCCGGAGTCGCGGCTGCTACCAACACGGTGGCAACACCTGCGGCGTTGAAGTGTGTTCTGGGGGAAAAACGCATCATTTACCCCCCTGACTACGAAGCGTGGTAGCCCGAGCAACGTCGGCCGTGCCATAAACCACATCTCGATCATCGAAAACGACGGCAGGGAACTTATGAAGTCCGATCTCCCAAGCATGCACAACCTGGCGATATGCTTGGGCAATTTGCCCCTGCTGTTCGGGCCATTGCGGCGACTGAATGATTTCGCGAGCCTGCTGAGCGGCCAACTGCGGATCTGCAGCCAGCTGGCCGAAAATGGAGTCCTGCAGGCGGTCAGGGCCATCAAGCCAGACAACAGAGCTTTCTTCAGTCAGATTCTGAGGAGGATGTTCGGCATCGGTATACACAACGGTGCCGGCCATCAGCTTAAGCGGTAAAAACAGGAAAAGTGAATGTAATAGCCTGAGTCGCATGGCAGATCTCCGTTACGGTAACAGGCCGTCAGAGTGGCAGTACGGAGTCATGCTTTCATCAGTAAACTCTTTTTGCGATTTTGAAAATTTCTGAGGGAGGCGGTTGTGCTAAGTTCACGATAGTTTTGAATCCTTGAAGGAAATATTTTTTATAAAAGACCGTAATCAGGCTATCTCACTAAATTGAATTTTATAAAGTTTTAAAACTCAACTTAAATTGCCCGTAGACCTTTTCAGCTTGGAAGAAACGCACATGACTCAGTGCCTGAGTGCTACAGATACTTCTTACGTCATCAATTTCCGACTGTTTGGTTTTTAAACCAAAATAAACTGATTTTATTGCATTTGGGTTAATTGCAATGTCAACATTAGCTGAGTCTTTTTTGTAGATTCTAAACTCCTTTTCATACGCCCATTTTACATATTTCCTTGACAAGATAGCATCGACTGTACCTTCCGGATCAGATAGGTAATTTGTAGGTGTATATTCATCATAATATTTCATGATCCTTGGTCCTAGAAAGAACCCTAAATCTTCTCTTAAGGATAACTCAATAGCTAAACCTTTATGATCCTCAGCATAATGTGACCAAAGAAGAATTTCCTCCACACTTCCTGACAATGCTAAGACACCTCTCGAATTAACGGCTTTATCTTTAGCATCCTTAACCCATTTTGAAATGACGCTCTTATCTTGCTCAATTAGATCGCGTCTTTCTCGTGGGAGTTTTGAATACCCTCCATAACTAGCAAAAAAATTCTTTATTTCAGACATTTTATAGGTGGTGACTTCATCCAAAGAGCAATCAAACGGGTCGTTAAAAGCTGTAGGACTAGAGAACCTGAACGTACAGTCTTGAAGAATCTGTTTGCCGCGCCTAATTGTTCTAAACTTAAATAAGTTTTCCGGGTATATTCCATCCTCAATTCCTTTTAACAACAAAGCTTGATGATTCATTTTAACTCCATCTTTAATTATTTAATTGGCACGTTATCGCTGCTAGCGAGTCGAATCGGAGGTGAGACCGCATCTAATGGTTCTTTTCTATAATAATCTATAAAGTGCTTACCAAAAACACGGACTAAACTTTTATTTCGAGTTTTGTTTATGTAGTCCTTTACATCATGAGCTTCGCGAATAACAACCTCATACCTGCGGTCTCCTTTATTTTTTTCTTTGAAATCATTAAGTAAATCAATTGAGTCTTTTCCCAGCTTACCGGTAGTCCAAAACTCAACATAAATAGGGATTTGAGGATAATGTATTAAGGCATGCTTAAAAAACACTGGTACTTGCTCATGAATCCAACGCTTAACATCTTTATGAAGAACTTCTGCATAAGGATTGTACCCCTTACATTCAATGAAGGTTACTTTTCTACTGCCATTCATCACCAAAACATCACAGTCAGCTTTTTTCCCCTTCGGATCTTTACACTGCACACCTACTTCTACATTCTGGGCGCTGTCTCTTACAGCCTCAGCAACAATATATTCGAATAAATCACCACGAAGTTGAGAAGCTGCCCCTTCAATATGAGAAAGGCGAGTCATCACCTCATCTATCTGCTCTGATTTATTATTTAAAAATGTAATTTTTTTCAGGGTTTCAGTAAGAGCTCGGAGTGCCTCTGCTGTTTCCTGACCAAAAAGATTATTGACAGTTGCAGGCACTATTCCTTGCTCTTTAAGAGCTGAAAATGCATCCTTAGAATAAGAATCTGCCACAAAGATGAAGAAGGTTTTTCCTGTTTTTGGTAGGCTCTTAATAGACCTGCATTTATTAATAAACGGAGCTATATGTTCTTCTTCTAGCCTACCATTAAGTAAAACGTCACAGCAAAAAAAACCAGGCATTGTGCCGCCTGAAGTTTTTTGTTGAATCAGGCCTGATAGGTAACTTAGTGCAGAAAGATCAAACAAAAAACCAGTTACCTTAGGTTCACTGACTTCTCTGTTCTTCAATTGTTCATAACTTACCAGACCAAGATTTTTCGACCATTGTGCCACAGCTTTAAGCAGCACTGATTCAGTAACCATGCGAGCTTTTACTTCAATTTCTACGCCATTGAAATATTCATCATTCGATTCTCGTAATGCTATACATTCGCCAATGCCCGGTAAACTTAATTTTTTTACAAGGCCATTACTGCATAGTCTCTGCAATACTACTTCATGTGATAACCTTTTACTCATAAAGTGAGGTGACCCACTTGCCGCAGGAAAGTGCGCTAAAGGCATGATTCCACCACGTGCTAACAGCGCCCCAATCGCGTAACCATAAGCCGACTGTGTCTTTTGCAGCGTATTCGTGAGTATATTCCAGTAACTCGGACTCCCGAACTGTTCAGGTAAATAGATGAACGCCTCTCGACGAGGAAAGAGCCCTTTCAGGCTACTTACCGTTTCTGCAGCTATCGCGCGAGATACTTGTTTCCTCGCTGCCAGGCGGGTCATGCCCCCCTCTGTACACAAATAGTCACACAGGTCAGAGCTGAGAAGAGGGCCTTTAATTTTTAGAAGATGCGTTAGGTTTTTAGGCATTGGATGTCACACTGCGTATATAATAATTACATACACTCTGTCAGGTGTAAATCAGTTAAACCTACATTAACATGCTTATAAATCATATAGTTAATGAATGAAATTTTAGATGTTTTATTTTATCCGTCACTGATTACTCTAAATGGAGTTTTATGCTAGATAAAGCCAACTTAGGACAGAGATAAAATGCATCTTACCCGCAGAGTCATTGTTGACTTCCTCCAATATGCGCTATACCCACTAAGATTAAATATTATAATTATTTAATTTAATCAATTATTTAAACTCGAAAATGCTTCGGCTTTGAATCTAAAAGAGCCCTTTGAAACTGCTTTTACAATGTTTTTCATCTACTGAGTGATAGCCCCCGTCACTGAGCCGTTTAACGAAAAAACCGGCTTGAAGGCCGGTTTCATAGTGAGTTTAACTCAGTCAGGGAAAACGTTATTGAGCCAAAGCGTCAGGAAAACCATATCAGCTGCGTCAGGGACATTTAAATGCCAGCGTGGTGAATCAAATTCGTGGTCCAGTGGTAGTCCGGCGCGACCTTCCTGCGTCAGCAGAATGTCCGCACGCTTGCCTCTGCTGTCTTCAAGATGAACTGACACGCAACTGCTCTTACCAATACGATGTGGGTTACAAGTGATCGTTACCGGTGGTTGCAGCCTTGACCTCAGTGCATTCTCCATTGCTGTCAGTCGCTCTGCCGTCGTTGCCGTCATCGCGGGTTCGCCCTGAGGATGCAGGCTAAACATCACAGGTGTTGGCGTTTCGTCCGGCGCAGGGCGCTGGGTCAGAGGTTGCGCATATTTGAGCTTAATCATGCGGTCAGCATCTCTCTCTTATCGTTGTTTTCGGCCATCCCGGCCGCATCTTCCGTCATCAATCCCCGCAGACGATCCAGTTTCTTCGCTACGAGAATAGCAGCATCGAGCTCGGAACAGTTATGTTTACGCATCAGCGCTTTACGTTCGGCTTTCTCTTCTTTCTCCGTCATCCCGAGTGCGAGATATAGGCTGGGTGGTACAGCGCGGAACAGTGCTTCAATTTTTTTCGAGAGCACCACGCCTTCGGTGTAGCATCGTGACAGCTTACTAGCGGAAAGCAGTACGGCTTTTTGCTCTTCTGAAAGCGTTCGGAAGCGGGCAATATCCTCGACTTCTTTTTTCGGCATCGTCAGACAGATCCACCATTCCGCCATATTCAGCATCTTGCCGGCAGCGTTTGGGTAGTCCTCAAGGTTCTGTGTGGCAAGCCACAACCATGCGCCAAGCTTACGCCACATCTTGACCACTTTGGTCATGTAAGGGGCGAGAAGTGGGTTTACTGTCACAACGTGCGCCTCATCCACGGTAAAAACAATGTCGCGCTCCAGGTACTGGTCCCGCTCGGCAATATTGTTAATTGTGTTGGTCAGAGACACCATGGTCAGAGCCATCTGCGCTTCATATCCCTCGCGGGCAAGGTGCGCGAGGTCAATCAGGGTAACGTCAGCCTCCGGCCAGAGAGAGCCTTCTTGGTTGAATAGCTCTGCCTCAAAGCTTCCCTGCTGCGTAAACATGCCCAGAGATTCGGCCATTTCAGCCGCTTTCGCCCGGCGGGTCTCGTTACGCACCTGTCCACTGACGTTTTCAGTCTCCAGCGAGATGGCGTTGAGCGCATTCTGCAGGTCGCCCGGTAGCATCTGGCGCCCTTCATCCAGGGTTTTACGTGCGGCCATGATCAGTGCTTCGCGGATCATGGCGCGGTCGGCACGTTTCAGTGCGGCATCTTCCTTCGGATCGCCGCCTGTTATCATCATTCGGGCAGAAATTTCCATTTCGCCCAGAATGTCGCGCTTGCCGTTTTCTTCATCATCATCCGGATCGTCTTCAATATCCGGCAGGTCACTCTCATCAATCGCCGGAGCGGGCGCATCACTGTCAAACAGCTTATGCGCATCAGCAAAGGGCGGCAGGGATACACCGCTGCCGGGTTTGACGCTGACCTTATTAACCGTGAGGCCCAAACTTTCAAAGTAGTCTGCGGTTAGCCCAAAGCTGTTACCGGCTTCCGCAATGAACAGGCGCGGGCGGTGAACGGCCATCAGCTGACAGAGCATCGAGCAGAGCGTGGCGGATTTACCCGCGCCGGTCGGTCCGAACAGCAGCATATGCGCGTTCTGAGACCGGTCGTCCTTGTTCAGTGGATCAAAGACCAGCACATCGCCGCCACGATTGAAAAAGCTGAACCCGGCATTACCAGTCCCGGTTTCGCGGCCGGTAACGGGCAGCAGCCCGGCAATATGCTGGACCCACATCAGGCGGGTATACCAGTTTTTCCTATCATGCTGCGGGTTAAAGCACATCGGCAAGGCGCGCAGCCAGGTATTCAGAGGGCCGGTTTCATGTTCAGCGCGTACCGGCTGCAGTCCTTCATTCAGAAGTACTGTGCTGAGCTCGATGCGCTTGCGATTCATTTCTGGCATGTCCTTTGCGCGCAGGAAAAAAGTAATGGCCGCGCGATAAAGTTTGTGACGATTACCCAGCAACTCCTTGACCGCGGCTACGTCTTGGCGGACGCGTCCTGATTCGGTATTCTCTCCTATGGCGTTTTTAGCCAGGCGGTTAAACTTCTCTTCCAGCGTGTCCTGTGGCTCAGCCACAACCGTCATGCACAGCATGGTGCCTTCAGGAAACGTGTCCATCAGCGCGTTAATTTTTTTCTCTCCCCGACTCTTTTCGCCGGTGAGCGTACCGGGTTCGGGCGGCTTACGCAGGCGCTCCACGGAAATGGCAGAATGTGCAATGTTATCCAGCCACCACACGCCGTTCTCAACGTCAGAACGCGGTGGCGTAAACAGCAGGGTTTCGGCAAAGTCATTTTCTGTGGGGATCATTCCTTCAGGCGTGTCGCGGCTGTCCTCATAGGCAGCCGCACGGTAAAACGCTTCTTTATCCATGCCTTCGGGCGCAGGATTGAACGTTCGCAACAGCCAGGCGTGTACTTGCTGGCCGTTCTGACGCGTGCAGTTGATGTTGACGCTCGAAAAGGCACTGCAGAGCCGTTCGCACGCCTGATTCAGCATGCCAACCGGTGACATCAGATCACCGCTGTTTTTGGTTGCCCAGCGGTAGATAACCATGCGCGTGCGGCGCTGCTGCCCGCGCCACGGCTGGCCGGTAATCAATTTGTCTTCAAATAAACCTTCAGGACGCGCAATCCCACGCATGTGCTGCTCTGTCTCCCTGAGCCACGCCTCGGTAAACTCGCTGCCCTGCGCGTGCGGCTTGATGTATCCGCGCAGACGATCAAGGTATGAGTCAACGTTATTCTCATCCTGGCAGTAGAACTGAACGATCCACGGGTTGTTCGCCAGATCGTCAAAGCTGTCCTGCAGCGCATCTTCCACCACGTCGCGGATTTGCTCCAGGCGCTCGTCAGGACGCCCTTCGGTTGCAGCCGGCGTCACTTCATAGACGGCACCTACGGAGATGCCATCGTCAAGCAGCAGGCACTGCTCCTCATCCAAAAACTCTGCCCATGGCAGATAATCAACGATGGACGGGTTATGCTCATAAACGCGCTTTTCGTCTGCCTGTGACATTTTACCGGGGCGGACTACGGGTTCCGGCCCTGCCTGGTCAGAAACATCATGTAACCGAGTCGCATTTTTGGCGGGTTTTTTAAACAGTCCGAACATTACAGCGCCTCCGTGCGTTCGCCAGGCATAGCGTACTGCGTCTGGTCATAGAAGGGGAAAACGGTGCTGTAACCCGGCACGGGGGTATTACCCTGTGCGAGGTGCGGGAACACGTACATCACCATGTCAGGATTAGGCAGGCGCGGGAACTGCTGGCTGATTTCAGACTCCTGCGTGCGGCTGTAGCTGCGATCGTCGCCGAGTGCGGCCTGCTGTTCGCTATCCGAAAGTCCACGGCGCAGGGTGCTGCGTGCTTCACTGCCGCGTGTGACTCCTGATTCTCCGTCGGTGCCTTTCCACAGCTCCAGCATATTGCTGTTACCCGGCGGCAGCATTTCATCTTTGTTTGTGGAACAGCCGGCAAGCGTGCTGGCCGCAATAATCATGAAAATCCCGAATTTTGCAGTAATACTCATGGTCATTCTCCTCAGTCTAGTCCGCCGGTGCTGCCGTCTTCGCTAGGTAGGGTGAAGTCATACCGGACGCGCCGGCCCTTATCTTCGTAATCGATCGCCAGCTCGCGGGTAATGTGTACGGCGAGTTTTGCTCCCGGCTGTACGTAGATAGCATCAAAAGTTTGCCCGTAGCGCTGTTTAACCCACTCGGTGATTTCATCAGAACTGCCAGAAATGGCCTTGCCCAGAACGGCCTGTCCGGCGTCGCCGGTCAGCGTAGAGGTTACGCCGCCGTAGGCGTTGGTCTGGCTTGTCGTCTGGTTCTGGCCGATGGCGTCGCCCGCTGCGCCGGCCGCGCCCAGCAGTCCGATCGTTGGCAGATAGCTTGAAGCATTGGACTTGCGCGTGCCGGAGATACAGGGGATCCCGTTTTCATCTGAGATCCAGCCGATACCGCCACTGGTGCCGGTATCTTTTCCGCCGTTCTGGTTACTGTTGTTACCGCCTTTGCCGCTGCGGTCCGGTTTCGGCAGAGTACGTACGGTGCCGTCGGTAAACACAAACGTGACGCTGTTGACCTGACCACGCACGCAGGACAGAGTCCAGTCGCCGGAGGCGGTGCCGGAGACAATTGCGCCCTCAACGTCCGGCAGCTCGATGCCGTTGGCCGTCAGGTTGTCTTTGCCAATAAGCACCTTGAAAGGATACGGGTCGGTTACGGTGCCATTGATCGGCACGCGACCAAGTAGCGCCGTCATTGCGCGGCTGCCAATCAGTGTCGAGTTCTCCGGAAGCGTATAAACCGGTTCGGCTTCCTCTTCCGCGCCTTTTTCAGCAGTTGAGCCCTTAACCTGCTGCTCATAGCTGCCTTTTTGCTTCGTCAGCGCGTTTTTACTGAGAAACGACGTGGGAAATTTAGATTCGCCGGCGCTGCTGCCCGACGCGCCATTATTCTGTGCTGAAGAAGTGGATGGGCTGTCCTGCGGAGTGACCCACATCAGGCCATCACTGCCGGAGGCCGGTGCATTGCCACCGCCGGCACCCATGCCGTCGAGACCCAGACCCAACGGAATATCGCTGTCTGAACCTTTTGCCTTGTCAGCAATACCCTTACCGGCATTCTGCAGTTTATTCGTCAGTTCGTTGATTTTTGACGTCAGGACATTCTGCTGCTGTCGCATCTGATTCTCACGCTCGTGATAGCTTTTCTCCACGCCCTGAACTGCTTCATTGACCTGGCCGGAAACGTTGCTGTTGCGCTCGCGTAGTTTTTTATTCTCGTCCAGTAGCTGAGCATTCTGCTTATTCAGAGAGTCCTGCTGCTGGCGAACGGCGTTAAGTGAGCCTACGATGGTTTTGAGCGTATCCTGCGGCGTATCGCCCTCGATGCCGAGCGCCTTAAGCTCCTGCGGTGACAGATTCTTCAGCGCGTCGTCTGTCTGCGCATGTGCGGCCTGCGCGGCGGGATCCTGCGGCTTGCTTTTAAAGCTTTTCACCGCAATGAATCCGCCGCCGATCAGAATGGCCGGAACCAGCACTTTAACCAGACCGTTCGACTTAATTTTCATAGCGGATCACCTTCTGAGATGGGCGTGAAGCGCCCTTACGGGCAATGGACGGCTCGCGCACGAAAGCGTCATCAGGGCGGCCGGCCGTGACCAGGTAAAGTGTGGTGGTATCTTCCGGCGTGCCGGCGGCCCCCAGCCAGCGATGCTGAAAGGTGGCCGTTACAAACTGGCCCTGCAGTTCGCGCGGATCGAGTACCACTTTCTGTGATGAGCTGTTGCGGATCCTGAGCGCTACGACGGTACGACCGGCCACGCCCCAGCCGGCTACCGGCGTCACCGTCACGGGTGCTGAAGGGTACAGTGTTGTAATGCGTGACGGCAGGTGCGGATTAACGGGGTGAATGCCTGGCACGGCTTCAACGGTGCGCACCGGCGCGTAAAGGTTCTGAGCTGCGTAGCGTGTCAGCAGCACGGGAATGGGAGCCTTATAGCTGACCTTTTTACGCTTCGCCTGCGTGCTGTTGCTGTCACTACCGGATTTCTGCTCTGTACCAGCGGCCGCACTGCTGACCGTATTAACGTCACCGCTGTAAACGATTTTAACTGGCTCAGCTGAGGCAGTGGCGATCGTTCGGACGTCCAGCAGGATTACTTCACCGCTTTCCATGTCCTGCAGCTGCAAGCGGGTCTGGGGAAAATCACTTTCAGCTTTGAGATACACCGCGCCGCCGGTGCTCTGCACGCGCAGCTTGCCATTCAATGCAGGCGGAAAACCTACGCGTACGTTTTTATCAACAAAAATCACACGTTCCTGACCCGTTTTAAGGGGTATCTGTAGCGGTACGCGCTCCCATTTCATCAGTTCGTCCGCCTGTACCGGCGTGGAATGCATCATGACGGCCGGCAGCAATGAAAGCGTTATAGCGACAAGGCAGGCGCGGGAACGGAAGGTTAATGATGAATTCATCAGAACATCCCCTTATTACTTTGTTTCGGCTGTTCAGGCGCGGCAGACAGGCGCTGTGGAATGCCGTCATAACAGTCCAGTGCCATGCCAAACGGGTTTGTCTCAGAGTCTCCGTCCCAGCGCACGACTTTCAGGGGATAACGCACCATGGCACGTTTCACAGGCTCGGTGAGGTAATACTCATCGGCAACAAGATCGAGTTTTACGGTCCAGTTATCACGATCGATAACCTTCACGCTTTCACCTGAATAACCCCTACCAGGAATTTCATACACAACACGCACACGATCTGTAAGCTCGTTCCTCTCACCGCGTACCTTCGCGTCCTCCTCAAGAAACGCTTTGCACTGGGGCGTCAGGTAAGGCGAAAGCGACTGTATACGTGCTGGATAATCCGCTTTACCGTTTTTAGGCCAAGCGTTGAGCTGCTGAAAGATGTAATACGCAAATCCGTAGACGGTCGGAGGCGGGATTTCCCACCACGGGCGCGTACTGCCCTTGCGCAGGTCTGGCGGGTTGTGGATGGTCAGTTTTTCTGGCGCTCTCATCCAGCCACCCATCGCAGTCACCAGTAACAGCAGCAATACGATGCAGGCCGCCCGCAGTGTAAAAATATGCTGATCGCGGCCCTTAACCGCGTGGCGAAAACGACTCATTTGCTACTCCTGAGGTTTTTGCTGCGTCGCAGGGACCAGCCCCGCGAATGAATAATTAACCTGATATCTCCCAGCCCTATGCGGCACTTTTTCAGTTCAAACTGCTGCCAGAGATAACTCTCCGGTTTTCCCCGTTTTTTGCTGGCGAGCCATTTACCGCCAAAGGCAATGAAAAAAAGGGGGAAAAGCAGAGTGCTGGTTGGAATGGCAAGCCAGCCGAAAAAGAATGCGAAAGGCAGCGAGAGTACAAAACCGAATAAAACGCCAGTCAGCGCCGCCAGACCTAACTCGGGGGTATTAAACCCCCGGAATACGACAGGCTCTGAGTTCAGGCGATCCGGTAAAAATTTAATGGTCGCCATCGTGAAAGATTCCTCAGCCGATGACTTCTGCTGATTTGCCCAGCAGCCAAATAACCGCGACCAGCATCACAACCCCGACCACGACAATGGAGCCGAATTTAGTCCAGGAAGCACGGTCATTGCGCACTTCGCCGAAGGTAACAAGGCCAGCCTCTGCAACCTTAAAGAATGCGAATCCACAAAGCACAAGCCCCCCGAGAACGAGCCCATCCTGAACATGGCCGCTAAGCGTTCCCATCAAACCTGTGCCCGTACCGCTGGAGGTTGGACCCTCAACAGTTGGCAGGTCGGCAAGAGCGGGTTTGGCGGCAAATGCACTCAGCAGGCCAGCCGTCAGGATACGTGCCCAGGCTGATTTAGCTTTAGCCTGTGTTTTAGCGGTCACGCGGGTTACTGCCGATACAAATTTAGACATGATTTCACCTGTAAAAGAGTTGATTGAGGGTTAACTGCAAAACATCCAGATACTTACGACTAACAATAAAACTGAGCGGACAACGGCTCTGCCCATTGCGCCTTCCTTCAAACGCTCATTTGTCCAGCCTGAGTAAACATCAACGATTGCCCATGCTGCCCAAAAGAAAAGGAAGCCGATCAACAGCCCGAGACAGAGCAGGTGCAGCAGATTCGGTTCAACATTTCCGGAAGCCGCTTTAAAAGCGGTCTCCTGCGCAGCAGTCATCGCCATCAGGGACGCTCCCGGCGGTAATTTCCCGCTACGCCAGATAAATCGCGTGGCTGAGCACGTGTTGGTTCCAGATAACGGTCAATGCCGGCGCTGATAGTCTTCAGATCGCTACTAGCCCGCTGATAATCGAAGAAATAGCGACCACGCTCCGACGGATCAGCCTGTGCTGCGGCAACCCGCGCCCGTTCCAGCGAAGCCTGAACCTGGACGATCATTCGCTGCGCGGATGCCAGCTCGTCTTTCTCAGATGCAGACGCCGGAGAGGACGCGAGAAAAGTCAGGCCCAGCACACCGCCGCATAAAAGAAGTCGTGTTGCCGGACGAAGAGATTTCATATGCACCTCCAGTGGTTGTTGAGTGCGGTAAGCATGCGAAATCTGCCTGCAGGGTTCAGCCGTTAACTCTTTTTGGGAAAATAAAAATTTAGAGAGCAGCGCAAATGCTGCTTGAGTTAGAGGTGATATGAACTGATTGTTGTAACTAATTTAAATGAACTGACGCACCGCTATGCGGCTTGTCTGCTGACGGCAGGCACCTGAAAACAAGTTTCAAGTGCCTCCGCCCAGCTCTGGGATAACGAGATTGGCCTGATAAATTTATTTCTGGTGCGGATAATTAATAGTGTGTTTTGGAAGTACGCCGATGAAAAAATCGCAGACTGAAAAGTCAGACTGCGATTTCTCATGGTTAGAGATATTTTTTGAACGAAGCGGTTGTTACCGTAATGGTAAGCCCAAGCATTAACGCTGCAGGCAGTAGCAGAAGGTTTGGATAGACAGCGGAAGGCCATGAAAGGTAGGCCATCACCGGTAGATACACAGCGGGTTTGATCAACCTTTTCGCGCGGTGATACAAAAATGACGACTCATAACCGGCCCCAAATCGACGCAGGTCGCGGCGCCCAAGCCCTTCAACCACGGCAACACTAATAACCAGTATGAATAGCGGCACAGACAGAGCAATGATAGTCACGCGGACCAGCGTTACGATGGAAACATATACTGTAGCCAGCATATACTGCTGAAGGTAATTTCCAAGCCAGCTGCTGGCCCCCTTGAGATTGCGCGACACCTCGTTGCCGCTGTTCATCTCGGCCTGATATGTATCCTGTATCCACCTGATGATCCCGCTGTCCACCAACGCCCATTGATAGGCATCAGTAACCCAGCGAGTGACCGTTTCTGCTGGCTCTGAAAGCAACAGGCTGCGAGTAAAGTCAGAAGACAGATAGCTAAACTCGGTATTCATCACCGCCTGGCTGTGCGCGGCACCCATTTCAGGCCAGAAGAAAGCGATCCCGACGTATTCAATGATCAGGCTAACCACAAGTGAAGCCAGAATGACGCCAATGAGCTTCCACGGCCAGCCCCAGACGAGGTTATAGAGCAGGCCGTGCTCGCGCGGTTGGACGGGTTGTTGCTGCGGATATTGCTGCGGTGCGGTACGACGAGCCTCAGCCATTATTATCTCCTTTCACCGGTGCTGCAGCTGAAATGCGACTGTCCCACCATCCTTCGCTGCTGTGATAGTTACGACGCATCTCTTCAGCTAGGCGCGCTATATTTTCAGGCATATGCACGTCGCCGGCATCGCCCGCTGGCAGCGGCATGCGTATTTTCCAGAGCTGGCCGCCTTCAAGCAGCGCAAACGCCTGGCCTTTTGGCAGGGTGACAATGTCAGAAGGCTCAAGAAGCGGCACTTTGATAGTCCCGACGCGGTCCTGAGTACTGGACGTAAAGTCATGGTTTACAGTGACGTCAGCTGAATCCTGATGCCCTGAGACCAGCGTTTTGCTGTAGATTTCAACCTGAGGCAGCTGCGAGGTAAGCAGTTCGGCCGTTCGGTTCTCCCTTACGCGCAGCATAATCAGATTGTTAAAGTTACCCTGCACCTGGGAAGTTTTAGCCGCGCTACCGATCCGCGCCTCAATGTCTGAGGACGTCTGCGTATAAGCCGTTACCTGCATACCGGCGCCTCCGCCTTTATTGATGAGGGGAATGAACTCATTTCCCATCAGTTCATTAAACTCATCGCAGTGCAGGTTAATTGCCTCTTTAGTCTCTTTTGAACCAGGCAGGCCACCGTTGATGCCGTGCTTGTAGATATGACCGGCCACACTAACCAAATCGGCAAACATACTGTTACCTACAGCGCTGGCAACCTCACTGTCACTAAGGGCATCCAGTCCCACATACACAATGCCCTTTTTACGTATTACTTGTTCCCAGTCAAAAATGGGGCGCGAGTCGTCCATGTTCAGGTAGTCCGGAGACAACAGCTCTGCTGTTTTACCTGTAGTGAGTTTTTCCAGCAGAGGCAGGAGCGACGCAACGATTTTATCGAAGTAGGTACGGTCATAACGTACTGCTGAGCGCAGGCCATCGAGTATCGGATCATAAAGTTGCTGTCCCGCTTCCGAGCTCAGCGCCACCTCAACCGCCCAGATGCGTACAGCTTCAGGCTGTCCCTGCATAGAGCGCGGAACGTCGTCCTCGCTGAATGCGTTGGCGTTATTTTCAATCTGACTGTTCAGCTCGGGCAGCTGCTCGGTAATAATTTTTTCGGCATAACGCAGGTATAGATCGGCAATGTTGTTTACATAACGAGTAATCAGGGTGTAATCCGGGCGCTCGCCAAGCGCAACCAGCGCCCGGGCAACAATATTCACGAATCGCCAGGCAAACTCACGGAACGCCGCACTGTTACCTTCTCCGCTGAGCTGGCCGGCGACGCGGGTTGCGACCTCTGAAACCCGGCCAAAACGTCCTACGGCGTTATAGCGTGCAGAGATATCAGGCCAGCCCAGATGGAAAACCGTCAGCTCATCGCCCCTTCCCGCCCGGTGCGCCTCAGCCCAAACTCTTTTCAGCAAGTCTGCATCGCCTTTCGGATCGAAAACGATGGTGACGTCTCCGCGACGTATATCCTGAGTAATCAGCAGCTCTGCCAAGCGCGTTTTACCCACACGTGTTGTGCCATAAACAACGGTATGGCCGACACGCTCCCGCAAATCGAGCGTAACGTCACTTTCATTCGGTTCAATGCCGTGTATTGCCGGGTTACCGCCAACCGGAGGCAGCGGGCGAACAGGATTAACCACAGTATCAGCACTGAGTAACCTGCCGATAGACGGAAACCTTTTTTCCGTCGCTTCCTCCAGATGACGAGCCAGCTGATACAGCCGGGAAGGCTGCAAATAGTGCGCGACTTCCGGACGCAACGTATCGCGCAGGCGCTGTGTATGCTTCTGAGTCCAGCGGAACCCTCTGCCCAAAAAAAGCCGGCGCTTGCTGACAGGGATCTGTTTTGACGTCATAACATACCGTGGCAGACGACGCAGATTACGGCGATAACGGACAACCTGCATGCCCTGCCGGGCACGAATAACTGACAGAACAGCGAATCCGCTGGCGGTGACATAGCTGACTGAAGGCGCGAGCGCGACCGCCCAGGGTGCCGTGACACATACGACAGCTGCTGTTCCGGCGGCTACCGCTGTATTCAGTTCAACCGCCGGGCGCAGAAGCGCCTCGATAACGTATTTATTACTCACCGGGAAAACTCCTCTATTTGTTTACCTGCCAGCAGGTTCAGTAATCTTTGTCCGCTGATGATCTCCAGCTGCTGTGTCCCCCTGCTGACGTCCCTGCTTTTCTGGCCTGTCCGTCCCGTGTGAATAAACAGGCCGCGCTGGCCCATGCGTGTCAGCAGTGCGTCAAAATCTCTGACATGCGCCGGCACGATAGCCTGGCTGTAACGCTTGGCCTGGATAAGCCAGCATTCGCCATTGATGTGCGCCTTTCCGTCCAGCCCGCCGTCACCGCTATATGAAGGGTTACGCTGAATGCGGTATCCCTGGCGCTCAAATGCCAACAGCAGCAATTCTTCAAACACATAAGGATTTATTTTCCGCAGATAACTCATGCGCTGACCGTCTCCTCCAAGCTGTCTGAGGCGTACATAAACTCGCTCTGCATTCTCACGATATTGGCGATGGCGCCGCTCTCTGGCTGTCTGCCGGCGAAAGCGCCAGAACAGAAAAATCATCAGCGCCAGTAGCAAGACAAAAATGACTGGATTTGCTATTAGCAATGCAGCTATCTGAGGAGCGGCTATCACTGCACCACCACCTGAGACAGGCCCGTATCCGTAATAAGCACCGGGTAGTGAGCCAGCTGCAGGCGGCGCGCAAGCTCAGAGCCTGATGAGGGTGCCAGCTGCAAACCGGGCGCCAGTTTGCGCAGCTCTGCCAGAGACTCCATGTTCTCAATGTTTACTACCAGACCTGCTGCGTTTCTTGCGGCCAGCTGCCGTGCGTTTTGCTGCAGCCAACCCCGGGAGTAACTATCATCACCAATAATGAAGAGCGATCCGATCCCTGGCAGCTGTAGCGCCCGGGGAGAGACATTGCCGGGCGACAGTTCAGGCGTATAAACAGGAAGCATGGCAGCTTCACCCCGCCTGACAGGATCAGCGGGCGCTGGCGGCGTATCCTGCCGGTTTACTGCATCAAAAAACGGCTGCGTGCTCACGCCGCCTAAATCAGCGATAACGTTGAGTTCAGCCAGGGCTGCGGGAGAAAAAGCAATGAATGCGGTTAGGATGAGTTTATTAAGCTTCATGATCACTGACTCCGGGGATTTATCCAGACAATGTCGGTATCCGGCATTGACACGGATGCTGTCTGCTCAACTGCAGTAGCCGCCGGCAGATGCGGCGATGACTGGAGCATAGCCAGCTTGATTTTGACGAAAGCGCGGTAGCGGGCAGCGGGTGCGCCGCCTGCAGGATGGTGATAGCAGCCGGCAGCATCGAGCCAGCTGCCGGGTTTTCTGTCCCAGCATTCGCGCAGGATGGCGGCGGCGGCATTGAGATTCTTGTACGGATCCAGCGCATCCCAGGTTGAAGCAAAGCGCTGACCATTCCAGCCCAGGTTAACCTGAGCGATCCCCACATCAATACGCTTAAGGGAGTTGGTCTTCATAAAGACCTGCAGCGCCTGCCAGGCTTCCAGGCGAGATTTATAACGGTACCCTTTGCCTGCAACGTTGAGAGTCCACGGCCACGGGCGCTCTCCCTGTGGTAGCCTGCGGGATGACTCCTGCAGGCTGACGGAATAAAGGGATTCTGGCGGCACGTTATGAGCCTGAGCTACGCGTACATAACCATCTGGAACAACCTGTTTATTACCGGCGAACGTAGACAGTGAAAGCAGCAATAATGCCGCTCCGGTCAGAATGCGGCGAGCTGCCATCCGTTTTCCCCCTGCTGCAAAACAACGGGCATCATGCCGTTACCGAACCGCATCCAGCGACCGCCGTCGTGATTCAGCGTTATCTGGCGGCTACGTACTCGATCAAACGGAATATGATGATCCTTTGCCCAGCCGCGCAGCTTATCGTCATCCCCCTGGCTATCTACGAGATAGATATCAACCGGCCGGTTGTCAGCCAGTACGGCAACCAGGCGCGCATCACACTGGCCGCAATTAGCCGACTTCACAAACAGCGCCAGCCGGCCGCCAGTATCGTGAGCAATGCCGGCCGCGTTACCCATATTGACGGCAAGAGTTTCGGGATACAGGCGTTTCCAGGCAGCGGTGACTTCGCGCTGGAAATCCAGCTCCTTCTGGGTACGTGCAAATTCCTCCTTTACCCATTTTTCAGCGTACTTACGACGTTCAGCCTGGTTCCTCGCCTCAATTCCCAGCGTAGAGAGAGGATCCAGCCCTGGAGACTGAACACCTCGCGGGCCGTTCATCAGCGTCTGATAGCGCTGGTAATCATCCTTATTCAGTCCCCACTGCCCGGCCTGCTGCTGAAGATTCTGCACGCTGCTGTCCTGCATACTCTGCCCCTGAATCCCGGCGGCTTCGCGCGTTGAATCAGTAACCTGAATATTTGCCTGCGCAGAGCAGCAAAACATGAATAACGCAATATTAAGTATTTTGTGCTTCATATCGCCTCCGTTAGCGGACGTTAAGAGTCGTTACACGACCGTTAACGCGAAACTGAGCCTGCCCGTAACCGGTATTAATCAGGGTCCAGCCACTGACGGTCTGCCCCTCACCTACCAGGCGGATTTCAGAAAGCGAACTGAATCCCAGCGGCGCGATGGCCGCGAACGATGTCGTTCCCCGCTTTTCAACGCCGGTCAGTACAAACGGCGCTTTACGGGCCACGGTTGTTACTGCAGGGTGCGACTTAGCGGGTGCCGGCTTTTTTGCTTCGGGCTCTGCTTTTTTCTCCGGGGTAGCCTGTTGCGCTTTTTGAGGTGTCTGCTGCAGTACCGTAACGGATTGTTCAAGTGCAGCCTGACGGCTCTGTAGTGCGGTCTGTGAATCAGTAAGCTGCGCAACCGACTGGCGCAGCTTACTCACAGCGTCAGGCAGGCCACGGTCAGCCTCTGCAGTAAGTGATCTTCGCATTTGCTCAATCCGGGCCTGCTGAAGCTTTATCGCGGCGCTTTGTGCATCAATCGTTTTCTGTAGGGGTTCAAGATCCGACTTGGTCAGTGCCTGCGTGTAAATTACATTCTGCTGTTTCTCGGTATGGCTGAGACGCTGATCCACCGACACGCCTGCGCGAAGCGAGATAACCGCCAGACCAAGTGCTGCAACTGAGAGTGTTGCAAGACCAATTAACGGGAGGCGACGTTTTACTGCAGCAAACCTACCGGATAATGGCGAAATGCCAGCGGAGGCGTTTTGTTTATCAAGTGAGGTATCAAGGCTCATTTTGTCAGCCACCCTCCGCGAACAGGCTGCGCCTGAATAGGTCGTGGTGCGATCGACTGAGCAGCACCAGCGGGCGCAAGCGTATAGGAACTGGTCGGGCGCGGCGGCAGCTGCGTTGCTGGCAGCTGATAACCAGCGCGCAGGCTGTGGCAGACAACGCGTTGTACGTCGTCAACTTCCAGCTCCCATGCTGGACCGGCCAGCACCTGAAGAGCGGTACGCAGGCGTATAGGACCAAGCTGAAACTGCACGGCTGGCAGCGGCTGACGATACAGCACGCCGTTGGCTGGGCCGGTCTGACACAGCGAGTAGCCTGACTGTTTCAGGGCATAGCGCATGGCGTCTGCAACGGTTGGCTGAACAGAGGAAGGAATACGGACGTCAATAATCTGTGAGAGCGGGTCACGCTGCACGGCCTGAGGATCTGTGCTGACCAGCAGATATCGGTCGTAACGCACCACTTCAGGCGTACGCGCATAAACATCATCAGCAGGCGTCTGGATATTGCGGGAAACGCTAACCGGAGGAACCGGTTCGGAGGGCGCCCGTTCCTGCAGTTTCTGGGGTTGCTGAACGCAACCCGCCAGAAGCGCAAGCGGTAAAGCAACAAATACGGCATTGAGTTTCATCTAAAAAGTTCCTGTACAGTGAGAACAGGCCTCACTGTGCGCAACTCTTCAGCGTGCTTCTATCAACAACTCTTTTTTGATTTACAAAAAAAAACGCCGACCGGAGTCAGCGTTTTTTATTCAGCACTATCAGGCGACCTGATGGGGCGGGTGCGTTACGTCACCTCGTCCCTGCAACAGGCCATCGACAGAAACATCTTCGTCAAGTGCGTCCCAGTGGATACCACGGGGAGACAGTTCATAGTTTTTCAGCTGTTCGGCAGACGCGTTGCGAAGGCGGGGAAACCACGAAAGCGGTACGCCGATTATTCGCTCGTCTGAGAGTTCGACCCACATAGTGTGATGATCGAACCGAACGTTCTTAGCTGAAATAATCATTCCAGGCCTCCAGAAGCATGGGTTGGTGTTGCCTTATCAAAATCATCAGCTCTTTAACCGTCCTGGAGTCAAATCCGTCGTTACGCGCCAGTTTTACAACCGGTTCCAGCCAGAATTTCGCTTCTGTACCGGCCTTCATCACATGAATGTGAGCAGGTTCGCGCGGATTGCCCTCGTTGGAGTAGAAAAAAAACCGAAAACCGTTCAGCCGTAGTATGACAGGCATCGTCAGTAACCTTTGAGAGATTATGGTGAAATTTAATGCAGCGGTCAAAGACGCTGCGAAGGGTTAAAGTGATGCTGCAGCATGTTTCGCTATGCCATAACCGTGTCCAAGGAACGGTATGTCATCATCCCAGTCTCCTGCAGGCTGCGACTGCGGTGCAGGTTGCTGAGGAGCGGGCTGAGCGGCATTGTTACGCTGCGAACCACGATTTCCTTTCCCTTTATTTCCGCTGTTTTTTTGCTGCGGAGCGGGATCAGGCTGTGACGGCGGCTGCTGAGACTGACCCCAGCCACCACTGTACTGCTGCTGACCGCTGTTTTGTGAGCGGCCTCCTAACATCTGCAGGGTACCGCCAACGTTCACTACCACTTCTATGGTGTATCTGTCCTGCCCACTCTGATCCTGCCATTTTCGAGTGCGCAGTTGACCCTCAATATAAACCTGGGAGCCTTTGCGAAGGTATTCGCCGGCGACCTCTGCCAGCCTGCCAAACAGCACCACACGATGCCATTCGGTAACTTCCCGGTTTTCACCGGTTTGTTTATCACGCCAGGATTCAGATGTTGCCAGTGAAATGTTAGCGACCGCACCACCGTTAGGCAGATATCGAATTTCAGGATCCTGACCAAGATTGCCGACCAGAATAACTTTGTTAACGCCGCGTGAGGACATAGCATGCTCCTTAAGGGGAAAAACCTGCTCAGTGAAAAGCAGGTTTTGGTTGGCAATCAGAATGAATTCTCGGCGTAGGATTGCTGCTGAGAAGCAGCATTCTGTGCCTGTTGCGGTTCAGCGCGTTCAGTCTTGTAGACCATGTCCTGACCTATCTTGATCCAGTCCACCTTAATCAGGCGGGCTTTCAGACTGACGCGGCTTTCACCGGCATGCTCACCATTTTTCAACTGAAAAATGTCCGTTGATGGGTTGCTGAGAACGAAGCCAATCAGCACTTTCTTATCTTCATCCACCGCTTTCTGACAACGGTTAATGAGGCTGCTGGCTTCTTTGCCGGCAACGGTGACATCGAAACGCACATAAGAAGGGCTGTCACTCGGACCTGACAATGCGTTAATCACGCAACTGATAAAGGTTCCGGTCTGCGCATTAACTTGGCGAACGTTACTGAGATATCCCAGACCGTTGATGGTCAGGTTGAAGTAGTCTTTAGATTTGCCGTTGTTGTTGGCAGAAGATGAGTTAGGTGCAGACATGATGTTTTCTCCATGGAGGTCAAAATTGGTTCGACGGAGAAAACTTCTGCCCTGACGGGAGAAGTATTCCCGTCGGGGAGTCAGAATCAGCTAAATTCTGACTGTCTTGATAGTTGAATGTACCTTCATCGCCGGGCAATAGGAGCCTTAATTGACGATATCTGCTTCCAAAGGCGAGCAGATTTACCACACAAATGTGTTCTCCCTTTCAGGCTACAGGAGTGTTATGTTCAGCCACCCGAAGGCGATTCTCTCAGGCTAATGAATCATTGGTGGTCGTCATAGACGACAGACAAGCACGTTCATTTTTGAGCCAATGTTCGCCATTGTCAACCCTTACCGCCCTGCAGATTCAGGACTGCCGGAGCTGATCCCGCGCCCTTCTGTACCGTGCCGGCTTTTCGGGTCTTTCCCGCAGCTTTTCGCCGGGTTTTCCGGTTAGACTCACCAACGATCCCTTTACAATCCGGATACTGCGTGCAGCTCCAGAATTTCCCGTTTTTTCCCGTGCGCTGGCGCGTGGGTTTACCGCATTCCGGGCAGGCTGGTCCGATCGGCACCGTCACCTTAAAGGCAGTGGATTTCCCTTTATCAATAAGATGCCGGGTCCAGTGACTTTGTTTCTGCATAAATTCGCTGAGTCCGCTTTTACCCTGGGCGATATCGTCCAGGGCTTGCTCCCACAATGCGGTCATGCCCGGACTGGTCAGCGTGTCAGGCAGTGCTGCGATAAGTTCGCGCGCCATCTGCGTGGCATGAATAAACTTTCCTTTTTTCTCCAGATAATGTCGTTTAAACAGCGTTTCCAGCACGCCACTTCGCGTGGCTTCTGTGCCCAGCCCCGCATTATCGCGCAGCACTTTTTTCAGCTGAGGATCCGTTACCAGGCTGGCTGCGTTTTTCATTGCGGCGATTAACGTGCCCTCAGTATGGTGTGGCGGCGCTTTGGTCATATTATCTTTGACCACGGCGCCGGAAACCTGGCTGACGCTTCCCTGTTCAAGAACAGGCAGTTGCGCGCCAGATTCACCGCTGTCTTCATCAACTTCTTCCGTCTGACCGCCAAACAGCTCCTTCCAGCCAGGGATCACTATGACGCGGCCACGCGTGCGGAAAAGCTGGTTACCGATATTAAACGTAGCGTTAGTGACGTCGCTTTCCTGCAGCGGCATAAACTGCGCCAGGTAATGAAGCCGGATCAGCGAATAGACCTTAAGCTCTTTTTCGCTCAGTCGTGCAATGTCAAATGGCTGGGGTGTAGGGATAATGGCATGGTGCGCAGTGATTTTCTTATCATTCCAGATGCGGGAGTTAAACGTGGTATCAAGTCGCGCAATCTCAGATGCTATACCTGGATCTGATTGCTGTATGGCCTGAAGCACACTTTTAGCTTCTTCACGCATGGAAAGTGGCAGATAACCGCAGTCAGTACGTGGGTACGTCGTTGCTTTATAGGTTTCATACAGTGACTGCGCGATGGACAACACCTCATTGGCACCAAATCCCCACTTCAGATTACAGACTTCCTGAAGTTTGCCGAGGTCGAAACATAGCGGAGCCGGCGTTTTTTCGCGTTTCTTTTCAGCAGAGATTACACTGCCGGTGCCAGCTTTCTGGCAAAGCTGCTGAACAGCCTGAGCAATTTGCTGATTCACACAGCGTTTATCTTCGTCACAGTATTGCTCTGCGGCTACCCACTCTGCCTCAAAACGAATGCCATCCTTTTCCAGCAGCGCCCTGACCTGCCACCAGGGTTTAGGAACGAAGCCGGCAATCGCCAGATCCCGATTAACAACTATTGCAAGCGTAGGAGTCTGCATCCGTCCGACGGAAAATACCTCTGACACCCCTGCTTCACTGGCCTTCAGGGTATAAAGCCGCGTCAGATTCATTCCAATCAGCCAGTCTGCCCGGGAGCGCCCGACGCCGGCCTGATACAATTTTTCAGTTTTATCACCTGACAGCATATTGTTCAGAGCTTTCTTAATGCTGGCTTCGTCCAGAGCAGACAGCCACAGGCGCCGAACGGCACCGGTGTAATTGCAGAACTCCATCAGCTCCCGCGCGATTACTTCACCTTCACGATCGGCATCGGTAGCGATTACCACCTCACGCGCTTGCTTCAGCAGCTTTTTAATCACGTTAAACTGGTCAACTGTGTCTTTTTTAACCGTCATCTGCCAGCGGTCGGGAATGATCGGCAGCACATCGGTTCGCCATGGGCGCCCAAACTGCTCACCATACGTTTCCGGGGTAGCCGTCTCCAGCAGGTGCCCGATTGCCCAGGTCACCGTAATATCACCGCCGGTTATGCACCCCTGCCCGCGCTGGCTGACGCCGAGCACGCGGGCAATATCCTTCGCCTGGGATGGCTTTTCACACAGATAAAGCTGCATGCTGACCTCCCCTAGTTAACGACCCTGACCAGATGCCACCTGACGGACCTGCGTGATAACACCTTCAAAGGCGCTACCCGCGAGGTGAGAAGCAACGGGTGATTTATACGTTACATACACCCGAGTGCCAGCTCCGTTTTTTTCAAGCTCAATGTCCATGTGATCGCTGTCACCTGTGTCGCTCCCCATACGATAGAAGCTTCCCGGAACAGCTTCCCATACGGGATGCGCATCCTCTATGGCAGCTGCACTCCATCGGCTATTGCGGTCTTTTGCGCGGATGCGCTCAATTTCCTCATGGCTTATGTAGCCATAGTGGCGTTTCAGACGCGCGGCTGCAGTATCAATATCTACCGGCACGCTGAACTGTTTACTGGCGCTTTGAGTGGCTGCGCTACCTGCTTTCCTCAGCACAGGCATACCGTTCCCCGAATCCATAGAGCCGGATCCGGTATTATCACCGCGCAGCGTTTTACTGATGCTGAAAGCTGTATCGCTGATATTTTTGTTAATACCGGCAAAGTCCGTACTGGCACAGCCGGTAAGCAGGGCACAGAAAAGGCACGTAGTAACGATGCGTTTCAAATTAATCTTCCTCAGAGGTAATAGCGTTAAGTGAAGAGAATGAAGAACGTTTTTTACCTGACATGATGGCCGGATCGGGTTCGCCAAGGCGGCTGATTGCAGCCAGCCCCCGCTCTGTTTTATTACGAATGTCGTCATACGTAACCGGCATAGTCCGGTAGTTCTGTATCAGACCATATACGCTCCGTACTGCCTTACTGCCCTTTTCCAGAAGCTGGTCCCGCTGGGAGCGGGAAATCAGGCCGTAGTGAAATGCCTGAAATGTTTTCAACGCCAGCCGGTCATAATGAATCAGTAACCAGACACAGCGGTAGCCCAGCGGAGAGCGGCTGAACACGTCAAGGTTCAGCGGATCAGTGGAGGCAGGATCAGACATTTTGATGCCAGGCGGCACTGCAGCAATAATCTTCTCTACAGTCTGGATATGGCTTTCCATCGTTGCCGTGGCCTGAACAATAGCTTCTTCAAGCCTTACCAGCAGCTCATCACCATAAGGGTTGCCAGCTGCTGCATCTCGCCCTGCATAACCTGCCCGGGAAATGACCTCCGGCATTCCAATGATTTTTGGACGTTTTTCTGCGGATGATTTCTCATCTGAACGACTACGCCCTTCCCATAACCTGATGGCGTAATGTGAGTGAAGTTCTACTGTTAACGTGGATGTTAATCCGCCAGATCGTAACGGTGCAGTCTCGGTATTCATCTGTTCGGCCATGGCTGTCTCCTGATTGGCAAAGGCTTCGCGTTAATTTAAGGGGGATCCTCATTCCTGAGAGGACCGTAAACAATTCGAAATCAGATTTTCAAAACTCAAAATTTGATCGTTGGCAGGGGGAATTTGTTTTCCGTACAGTGTTGCCCGTGGCAACACTGCTCGCTTTTTAATCGCTGTTGCCACGGGCAACGCTGTTTGTTTTTTATCCATCACTTGTGTTGTCTATAACCTCTGCCAGCGCAACGGGGTATGGGAGTCATTATTTCTTCCGGGAGCCTACATGCGAACGCAGGTTCTGAATGATCTCTCTGACCCGCTCTTCGCTGCATGACTGACGTTGCTGAGGTTTAGAAGGCTGAAAGGGGCGTAATTCAGGACGAGAACTGAAGTGAGCTTGCTCTGAGGAGCCGCGTACACCTTCTGAAGGGTATAACTCGCCCCGACGGGCTTTTTTTAGCACGGTAAGCAACCAGCCAAGCGGATTCTGAAGACTACCCTCACGCTGAGCACGGGCAACATTTGATAACACCAGTACAGACTGTTCTGCCGACAGCGCCTGAAGCTGGCGGTTCACCATGTCCCTGTCTTCCTGTTTGAGCAGAAGCGCAAATTCATCTGGTAAGGTGACCGAACGGGTTACGTATGTATTATCTGTGTTTTTAGTAAAACTACGTACGTAACTGTTCGGATTCCGAACGCGGCTACTATTCCCTGAATCATCACTGTGTTCGGAATCCGAACATGGATTAATAGCGGGCTTTTTTATGCTGCGTTCGGATGCCGGACCCGGTGGTATATTGCTAGCTGGATTACATTTAGACCGGCTGGCCATTTCTCCAGGTGTCTGTGCTGAGCCAAGACGGCTCTCAATCAGCTGAAGGTGGCTGCGATGATGACTCATTGCGGGATCGAGCCGGATTTCACTGATGATAGATCGGGCAGTAGTGCAAATGGTGCGATTACCACTAAGGCAGGCTTCAGCAACAGTTTTAAGCCAGTGCGGATCAAACATTTCAGCGTCAGCAAAAGTTAAGGGCTCATCGTGCTGTGCATAGATATTTCCCCTTATCCGCCCTTTCTCATCCCGGACACGTTTACAAAGGCTGAGCCAGCCTGTCAGACGCAACATCAGCAGTACACGGCTAACTGTTTCTTTTGATGCCCGCCCTTTCCCGGGCGTAGCCAGCTGTAACTGCAATTCTTCATAAGACGGGAAGACCGCCCCATCGTTACTCAGAGCATGCAGCCGGATAATTATCCAGCCCATTTTATCCAGTGGAGAAAGGCGATGGTCGAGCAGTAACCGGCGAGGCATGGCATCCTGAATATTGCCAGTAAATAACAGTCCGCCGCGAACAAAGCTATTTTGTTCTCCTGCTGACCGGGCTGTTAAACGGTTAATCATTTTTGTGACTGCCTGCTGGATCAGACTGTCATCGGGTAATGTCATTATTCACCTTCTGAATACAAAAATGCTGAGCGCTGTGCCGGTTAAAGGCCATCGCTCAGCACTCTGGTTGCATTTCAGTTACGCATAGCCGTGTTATAACGTTCATGGTTCATCATTTCCCATGTGCGTCCTTCATCACGGCTGAGCAGACGCCAGAACGGCCCTAGATCGATTTTGTAGTAGCCGGTTCGGTTCTCATTAAGACGCTTGTAATTGCGCTCACCCTGCCAAAAACGCCTGACCGCGCCTGCTGCTTTTTTTTGTAAGGCAGATGGGACAGTAACTGGTGCTTTAAGACCGGGTATAATTTCGTTTAATCGCATGCCTCTCTCTCCATTACTGATTACAGTGAATACCTACCCGTGCGTGTTTAAACGCGCACGGGCTTTTAATCACGCTCTTCTCCGAGTTGCAGCTGTCAGATTTTCGCTCTCCCACTTAAGGATGGTATTCCAGATAGCGGTCAATGAAATATCCATCTGCTCAGCGGCCAGCAACATCAAATCCAGACCTTCATCCGTTTCGCAACGCAGGGTTTTACTGTCATTGGCAGCCCAGATCTCCCATAATTCGGCGCTCTGTTCGTCGCTGAGAACGGTCCCTCGGCCTGCACGAACTTTTATGCCCGCGATTCTGCGCCGAGCCGCGACATCGTTGCTCATTAACCCAAAATAGTGCTCCATAAGCTTGATTGAACTGAATCGCCACGGATAATCTAGACACTTCTGAGCCGTTGATAATACTGGTTTTCATATTCAGCCGGAGGCATTTGCTCGCTCGAACCATGCCGACGCTTACTGTTATAAAACATTTCGATGTAATCAAAAATATCGCTGCGGGCTTCTTCCCGCGTTCCGTAGATCTTTTTCTTTATCCGCTCGCGTTTCAATAACTGGAAAAAGCTTTCTGCAACCGCATTATCGTGGCAGTTACCACGACGGCTCATGCTGCCCTCCAGGCCGTGTGATTTCAGGAACGACTGCCACTCATGGCTTGTGTACTGACTGCCCTGATCCGAGTGAACCAGCACCTGTTTTTGGGGATTACGCCGCCATACAGCCATCAGCAGTGCGTTCAGGACAATGTCCTTTGTCATCCGGGATTGCATGGACCAGCCGATAATTTTGCGTGAGAACAGATCAACAACCACGGCAAGATACAGCCAGCCTTCGTGGGTCCTGATGTAGGTTATGTCCGTTACCCAACGCTCATCCGGAGCATCCGGATTGAACTGCCGCTGGAGCCTGTTGGGCGACACGATACTGGCCTCGCCTTTACGTGCCCGCGGGCTCCGGTATCCGACCTGAGCCTTTATCCCGACACGTTTCATCAGCCGCCAGACCCGGTTCACTCCGCACTGTTGCCCGCTGTCCCGCAGATCCAGATGGATCTTGCGATAACCATAGACGCATCCCGATTCCAGCCAGAACTGTTTAATCTGTCCTGTCAGTCTCAGGTCTGCCTGATGGCGTTGTGAATGCGGCTGCTGAAGCCAGGCGTAAAAGCCACTGGGATGAACATCCAGCACCCGACAGAGCAGGCGAACAGGCCAGCAACAGGTGTTGTCACGGATAAAGGCGTACCTCAGTCGGACAGCTTTGCGAAGTACGCCGCGGCTTTTTTTAATATGTCCCGTTCGTCGGTAACCCGCTTCAGCTCTTTCTGGAGACGGCGGATCTCGGCCTGAGCATCTGACTGTTCTTTATTAGTGGAAGATTCCGGACCGTACTTCTTTATCCAGGCGTAAAGGCTGTGGGTGGTGATATCGAGACGTGTTGCAACGCTGGAAACAGAATGACCACGATCAACAACCTGTTTGACTGCTTCAATTTTAAACTCTTCGGGATAACGCTTACCGCTCATGGGCACCTCTCTTTAAGCCATCTTAAATGACTCGGAGGTGTCTGTTAAACCCGTGGCGATTCACTCTTTCCTGAGTGGTTTTATAGTATGGAATGCAGTAGCCGCGCAGGCGAAAGTAACCTATGAACGTGAGCGCAGTTATCGCAGCACTTTCATCATCAATGGTCAAACCGCGTTGTCTGAGTTTTGCAATCAAAGCTGTGACGTCTACAGGCGGTTTTTGATACAAGCGGGGTCTATTTTGTTGGGGGCTAGCCATTACGTCCTATCCGGCTTGAGAGAAGACAAAAAAAAACCCGCCATAATGCGCATCTCTGAGAGACTAGGCGTGGCGGGTGTACTTAATAATACAATAATATTATTTGACGAAGTCGTCAACCGACTTTGACATCTTCAAACTGGCCCTGCTTACTTCTTCCTATGACAATAGGGTATACCCTAATGTCATGACTTAAAGTCCCATCCTAAAAATCGCCGGCGGCTACTAGAAGCATTAACTCGATTTAGGATAAAAGATAACCGCGTGGCAAGTTTTGGCATACCTAGGTCGAAAAATTATCAGTAGTCGGCTGACACTAAACCGGCCTTTCAAGAGAAACTCAATGCTCCGGTTCAGCCGGAAAGCTAACCGGTCAGCTTTCCGGGAACGTCATCAGCTTAAGGTTTTCCTCAAAGTAGTCGTCATAAACCGCTTCGTTATCCTTCTTCATCCTGAGGTGTATGAAGTTCGGCACTGGGGGGCTCGTTGCACGGTGTGAAAAAACCTCGTCTTGAATGGACCTGAGTTTGTAGTTCAGGTCATCATTGTTAAAACGGCCGGCAATCTTAATATCCGATATCTCTTTATCTATGTAATCTTTTACCTTTTCAATTCTGTCCCTGCTCTTTCTGTTATCAAGAAACTGCAGGAGAATGTACCTGATTAAGGGAAGGGTGAAGACCACGTAAAAAAGGGCATCGTTCAGCGTAGCCTTCATCATGATCCCGTATAGAAGCAGGCTGAAAAGCGACATGGATATGCCCCAGATATAGAACACGTTCAGGCGATCCCTTAAAGACCGGTCCCAACCGAAGTTTTTACCGTGGCACAGTAAAGCCATTACACTCTGCGGCGCATCGTAGGACTTATTGACGTACCATCCTTCGCTGCCAAAACGGGCTTGTGCCTTGGCCGGCCTGTCCTGATAGAAACGTGCTGCCCTGAATACGTTATCCCTGGAAATTTTCTTTCCCACGCGGAGGTCGTTCCATTTTATTCTAAGGACATTACAGTCATACATTTCCTGAATGGTCGCCGCCTTTCTGCGCTCAGAAGAGATGTAGCCACTAAGTGCAATATTGACTGTAAGAACGATCAGGCCGTATAGGCCCATGTATGCCGATAGAAGCTCCTGCGGAACGCTGTACCGGCTTTTCAGAATGGCTGCCGCAACTGAGAGAAGTACTGGTAACACAATACTGATGAAAAAATTAACGCTGCTGAATATCTTTATGCGGTTGTAAAGATGCGCTTGCGCGTAAAGCAGGCTCATGTTGTCCGGCGTTGACTGGCTTGTGTAAAGGGTATTCATCGTATTATCCAAATGCCGGGAAGTCTGAGCCGAATATTTCGCGCCACTTATTTATGGACTTCTGATGCTCGTTATTTTTCTCTAATCCCCTTGCTTCGCTCACCTTTAGCGCCTCCGAACTGAATTTCTGAGATATTTTTTCTCTCGCTTCATAAGATAAATGATTAATGTCTCCCTGAATGTTTTTATGATCGTTAACTGAATATCGAATGTAGAAGCTGAGATGGTTAAAGAGACCCTCAAGCTCCAGGTCTACCCATTGCTGACAGGTTGTCCTGTGCTCGTAATAGTTGAGAATAAGGGTCTCAAGAAGATAGGAGCCGATGGACGGCAATGCTTTAGTTGTCTGCCAGTACTTCACTGCCCGAATAACGTTCAGCATGTTGCCGCTGTTCTTAACGTTTATTTCAGTTGTTCTTGCTTTATCAATGCGCGGGTCTGTTTTTTTCCAGTTACCGCTGCCGTCCGGGATCAGGTAGTAGCTGCGTCCCAAAACATCGGCGTGAGTTATAAAGCAGGGAACAATATCAAAGTTCCACGTTTTTGTGCTCAGCTGAAGAGTCACCGCTTCCTGATTGCGCTTCAGGTCAGCCTTCTCATACTGCGGAATGTTCTGCAGTTTATTTTTAAAGTGATTCAGTATCCTGACCGAGCTGATCGTCTGAGAATCAGGATGCCGGAAGTTATTCAGTCGTCTAGGGGTATCGTCTGAATTGAGCGTTATCCGGTCACTATAAATCGTGTAAGTGCACCCTTCTGCGGACAGGCCAAACATCAAATCTATATCGTCAAGCGGCCTAATTTTCGTTCTTCTGGCGAAAGAACCAAAGCCGATATGAATTTCCGGATAATTTTTAGGTGACGCGGCGTCTGACTCAAAACCGTTAAGTTTTTCATACAGCCAGTCTCTGCTGGTACGCGCATCGTCCGTACTGGACTTTCTGAGGTTTACCACGTCACTCATAAATTCACTAAATGCGCTTGTTACGGTAGTTGCCATTGAAAATCCTTAGCATGGTAAAAGTTAACAAGGAGATAAGACTTTCGCCAACTTAATGCGATCGTAGTTAAAAAATTTAATGCAATAAGAAAAATCCTTTTTGAGGATATTTAGCATGTCGGACCAGATCAATTATTTCTAAGGTAAAATATCAGCAAGCTTATAATTTTTGCCCTACAAGGCTGGCATTTTATAAGCAGGAAGATGTGTCCTAAACCGACCGTTTTGGTACAGTCTATTTAATATTATAATGACATCAAACGGTTATATCTGTTTACTCATTTGAGTAAATTAACTTTTGTGTTTTTGATTCTTTACGTAAATACTCATTTGTGGTTTACTCCTGTTCACTATCACTCAAATGAGTAAATGAGACACTGAGCATGAAAATCATTTCGTTTCTGAATCCTAAAGGTGGCTCTGGCAAAACCACTGCCACAATCAATGTCAGCACCTCCATTGCCAGTAGCGGTAAAAAAGTCGCAGTTGTTGATACTGACCCACAAATGAGTCTGACCAACTGGAACAGCGCCGGTAAGGCTGGGTTCGATGTTTTTACCGCCTCATCTGAAAAAGACGTGTATCAGGTTCGTAAAGAACTCGGGGATTATGATTACGTAATTATTGATGGTGCTGGTTCGCTTTCTGTTATCACTTCTGCGGCCGTAATGGTGAGCGATCTCATCATCATTCCTGTTACACCGAGTCCACTTGATTTCTCAGCGGCAGGTTCAGTGGTAACTGTTCTTGAGGCGCAGGCATACAATCGCCCTGTCGAGGCTCGATTCCTGATCACTCGAAAAATTGAACAGGCAACGATGCTCAGCGTTTTAAAAGAAAGTATTGCCCAGACGGGTATTAAAGCGTTTAAAACTGCTATTACTCAGCGCCAGAGCTATGTGCGATCGGTTCTTGAAGGTGAAAGCGTTTTTAACACCTCTGACAGAGCTGCTCAGGGAGAAATTCAAATTCTGAGTAAAGAGATTCTGTCTTTTTTTGAGTAAATACTCATACGCTCATTTGAGGAGGATATATGGCACTTGAGAAAAAACATTCATCATCAATGATGACGTTCGGCGCGCATCGTGATCTGGAAAAAATTGTTCAGGCTCCTGAGGTGAAAGCTCTGTCAGAAAAGCAAAAGCGCGTGAACGTGAATTTTAATGAAGAGAAGCATTCCCGTTTTAAAGTGGCATGTGCCAAACGCGGAACCAGCATCACAGATGTGATCAATGAGCTGGTTGACGAATGGTTGCGCAAAAATGAGTAGTTACTCATTTGAGTAATGACTCAATTGAGCGCATGTATCTGGGTCAAGTTATGGTTGCTTAACAGGGCTGATAGCTTGACCTTTATAACTAAAGATACCATGTGGACTATTAATAGAAACTCAAATGAGTGAATGAGTAAAAATGTGAGAGCGTCATTGATTAAAGCCAGCAGAGCTCAACAGCACCAGACCTTTTTCTGGTTTGATAGTCTGGAACGGGGTCTGTCTGTCAAAGCATATATACGAGAGCGAGCTTTTTTACTCATAGAAGTAAATGAGTGAATGAGCTTTTGCGCATATGACATTATTGAGAAAGTATAATCAGTTTGTGCAAGCTTGATGTTTGTTATGTCTTATGAAGCCTGATCCGCTATCAATTTTGAGGTTATGAAGTAAAGCTCATATGAGTTTATGAGTGATATAGGCTCATAGTTGACTAACCATTTCGTATTTGAGTTTTTACTCATTTGAGTGAAAGCTCAAAGTGCAAATAACTTTCAATAGTGTTTCTCATTCCTTGACCTGTGAAAATTCCGATCAGCCTTTTAGCGACACACATTCCTTTCTGGTTTATCCATGCCTCGTTAAATCAATCCCGCTTCGTCTTCCATAAAGGTCTAAACCTTTAGGCACAAATTCTGTTATGAGTAAGTAATAAGGACGGGCTCGATTACCCTAGAACTTATTTTGAGTGTATATAAATACATTGAGTAAATGAGTAAGTGAGTATAGGGTTATGCAAAGGCCTGAGTCATATTCACTCAAAAGAGTAAATGTGTTTTTACTCACATGGCTTTAACAAAAGGGATAATCAGCGTTCACGAGCGAAAAGTTCAATGATGCCCTGAGCAGCCTAAAAGAGCATTCAGTATTTGAGTTTATGAGTAAATACTCATATAGATTTAAAAGTAATAGCGCTTAATGCTGACAAGCTAACTTTTAATTGAGTTTTTACTTAATTGAGTAAAAGAGTAAAAACTTAATAGATTTAGTGCGTTCTGATGGTGTAGCTAAGTGTAATTAACCTGAAAAAAATGCAGGTCAGCATACTTTAGCGACAGGCAGTTCTTTCCAGTTGGTTGTCCACGCCTTACTCAACATCTCACGCTTCATTTTCCAGTCAGGGTCGATACCTTTCCCCGCAAATCCAATATTGTAACGCCCCGACTGGTTCATTTTGTCTATTAAGCTCATCAGCGCCTCGCTGCCTGCACGCGGCACCTCATCGTCGAACAAATTAAGCTGTGCCATGCCGTCCGGCCGCAGCTCGTTCAGCATGATGCCAGCTTTCGCATAGCGGAAGCCCGGGCGCCAGATCGCATCAAGAGACTTCACGGCCGCCTCGATGATATTGCGTGTGTCCTGTGTGCCGACGCGCAGCTTCACAAAGGCCGTATTGCCGTACCCGGGCTGACCAGTATCGAAAGGAGATGTGCGGATAAAAACGGAAACGTGATGGCAGAACTGGCGATCCTCACGAAGCTTTTCCGCCACGCGCTCGGCGTAGGCGCAGACGGACTGACGCATTGCGTCATACTCCGTAATACGTTCGCCAAAGCTGCGGCTGACCACTATCTGCTGCTTTGGTGGCAGCGCGTCTTCCATCGGGATGCAGGACTCACCGTTAAGCTCACGCACCGTACGCTCCAGCACTACGCCAAAGGTTTTTCGGATGAGGGAAGGGGAGGCGCGCGCCAGATCGAGCGCTGTTGTGACGCCGAGCAGCTGCAGTCGCTTTTCAAGTCGGGAGCCCACACCCCAAAGTTCACCCACGGGTTGACGTGACAGCAGCTTTTCGGTCCGCTTTGGATTACCCGGTGTAAGGGCGAGCACCCCGCCAAACTGCGGCCATTCCTTCCCGGCCCATTGCGCTGACTTCGCCAGCGTCTTCGTCGGCCCCAGACCGACCCCGACAGTCAGCCCGGTACAGGTTTTTACATGGTTGCGGATCATGCGGCCGAAATCCTCAAAGGGCATGGCCATTTCCATGCCGCGGCAGTCACAGAACCCCTCATCTACGGAATAAACCTCCAGACGCGGCACCATCTCCTCGATACAGGACATCACACGCGTGCTCATAGAGTGATTTATGTGGAATAGAAATTCAACACGAGACTTAAATCTTTCTGAGAGGATGTACACTACAAATTTGTACATTAATTATACAGGACTTATCCCCCGTTTTTGTGGATAAGGCAGAGGGCATATGTACCGACCGGCTGCAAAAACACGCCCGGGTTTTTACGATATTTAATACAGGGGGATGTCAGTTTAAAAAAGCCTGAACAGGGACGCGGCATTTCCCTTCTGGCTGTATAGCGGGCAGTCCGGATAAGAACGGTGATTTTTACCACCCTGACGCCGGGTGTATGTATCAAAAATCACCG
Organism: Pantoea agglomerans; assembly: GCF_020149765.1. Classification (NCBI taxonomy): domain Bacteria; kingdom Pseudomonadati; phylum Pseudomonadota; class Gammaproteobacteria; order Enterobacterales; family Erwiniaceae; genus Pantoea; species Pantoea agglomerans. The sequence continues at coordinate 2,038 of NZ_CP083810.1, read as the reverse complement.
GCTGGAATGAGACAGGCGGTACTTTCCGGAAGCTGCGACTGGACAGCTTCCATTTGCTGTCACGCTGCCATTTTCCGGCATTCTTCAGCACAGCGGTAACAGGCTTCAGCACATTTCTTACAGTGCTCGTGCTCATGTTTCGCGCACTCATCACCGCATTTCTGGCATGCTTCTGCGCAAACCTTACAAATCTGAGCAGCGAATTCACTGTCCATTGTCATCAGCTCAGCTGCCAGGCGGCAGATGCTGGCGCACTGCATGTCCGCCCGGATGCATTCGCGCATCATCTCAATATTTTCTTCTTTCAGGCAGGACGTTGCGCAGTAGTCACAGGTTGCAGCGCAGATATAACAGGCCTCAATGCAGTTGCGGTATTGTTCAGACATAATTTCTTCCCGTAATCGTTAAATGCAAAGAAGTGGTAAGCATGGAACAAAATGTTGATTGCTGCAAAAGCGTTTTATACAGACGGTAGCAGGAGTGGGATAAAACAGGGTTAAAAAAAGCCCGTCACAGTCAGACGGGCTGGCTGATTACAGCCTAAACAAAGTTGTTCAGATAACTCAGTGTAATGAGGGTTAACGCACAACACATTCCGTAACAACAGTAACCATGACAAAATCCGGATGATTTATGCCCAGGTTTTTTCAGCTAAGGCTACGGGCTGTCATCTGCGTTTATTTATCTTCCTGCATCATCTTGCGGTGCGTTTCAATAATGTTCTGATGTGCGGCAGAACTGCTGTTATTCATGCTCTGATGTGCCTGAATCGCCAGCTCATGTTCATTCATGGAGGCCGCCGGGGCTTTCTTGTTCATGCAGCAGGACATGTCCATGGGGGCTGGCTGAGCCTGAGCGGCTGAAACGGACAGAAGGACCGCAGCGGCGGCAAGCATAATCTTTTTCATTCGTAATTCCTTACGTTTAAAGGATAAAAATAGCCGTTAATTCCGGACAGGAACTTTACCGGCCTCAGTGATTTTCATCGTATCCGAAAAAAAACACCGTGAACGAAAATGACAAAAATGTAATTCAAAAACATCAGGTTCCAACATGACATAAATGTAATCAAGTCGGGATTCCTGTTGTGATAGCTTGCCGGTAACAAAAATAAAGTTCCTGACCGGATTGCATTAGTGATGCATCTGGTGTGGAGAGATTTTCTCCCGGGATAATCTGCATTTTGCCGGAGCACAGTCATGCAGCTTAAAAGTTCACGACGCAATTTTATCAAAGGGATCGCAGCGGCCAGCGTTGCTGGCGGTCTTGGTATGAAGACGTTCAATGCTTTCTCGGCGGTAAGTCTGGTACAGCCCCGCACGCTTACCGGTAATGATTTCGACCTGTTTATCGCCGAAACGCCACTTAATATCACCGGCAACATCCGTTATGCCAAAACCATCAACAGCGGCCTGCCGGGGCCTCTGCTGCGCTGGAAAGAAGGCGATACTGTCACGTTACGGGTTAAAAACCGTCTGAAAGAAACAACCTCCATTCACTGGCATGGCATCATTCTGCCAGCCAACATGGATGGCGTTCCCGGCCTCAGCTTTCACGGTATTGAACCCGATGATACTTACGTCTATTCATTTCGCGTAAGGCAGAATGGCACCTACTGGTATCACAGCCATTCCGGCCTGCAGGAGCAGGAGGGCGTTTACGGCCCGATTATCATTGATCCCGCTGAGCCTGAGCCATTTAAGTATGATCGGGAACACGTGGTAATGCTGACCGACTGGTCAGATGAAAATGCCTCTGCCATTCTTTCAAAACTGAAAAAGCAGTCCGACTACTACAACTTTGCCAAGCCTGCTGCTGGTGACTTTTTCCGTGATGCCCGGGATAAGGGGCTGGGAAATACCCTGGCTGACCGGAAGATGTGGGCGGAAATGAAGATGAACCCGACTGACCTTGCAGACGTCAGCGGTGCGACTTACACCTATCTCATGAACGGTCAGGGCCCGGGTAAAAACTGGACGGGGCTGTTCCGTAAAGGCGAAAAAATCCGCCTCCGCTTTATCAATGGCTCTGCCATGAC